>CAJFUU010000145.1 GCA_904420265.1 uncultured Clostridia bacterium | reverse complement strand
ATCGGATAGCCGAAATAGTAGCGGCAACCCGCCTGCACGGCGGCTTCCGCGATGGCCTCGTTGCCCTTCATCATCTGTCGGTTCATTTTTATGCCTGCCTTTCCACACGAATCACGCAGTCCGGACACATCTGGTAGCACATGCCGCAGGCTACGCACTTTTCTTCATCGGTGCAGTAAGCTGCGTTGTAACCCTTTTTGTTGATGTGCGTCGAAAGCTGAATCAGCTTCCGCGGACATGCCTGCACGCAGAGGCCGCAGCCCTTGCAGGCGTCGGTGTCGAATGAGATTTTTGCCATGCTGCTTTCCTCCAAAAGCTTGATAAACTCTATTATATCGCCCCGTTGTTAATTTCTCTCGTATTTAATTTATAGTAGAAACTTTTTCCGTACACATCCGACAGCCGCAAAGCGATTTCGCCTTCATAAACGGGAATTTCCATCTCCCGCGGCAGTTCCGGGTTGCGGCGCGAACGCGCGGCCTGGGAAAGCACGCGCATTTCTCCCGCGCGTAAATAGCCCAGCGCCCAATTGTCCAGCGCGTCCCAGGCCATGGGAAGTTCGCGCAGGGAAATATGGTAAAAACCCACGCCCTGCAACACGTCCACCTCGCAGGCGCCATCCGCCGTCTGCGGGGGCTGCACCAGTTCCCACGGCGCGCCGTCGAGCCGGCGGCGCAATATGTTGGGCGTAAGCGGGCACTTGTCTATCCCCACGAAGCGGCGGCCCAGCCGGTGCGCGGCTTCCAGCGTGGTTCCGGAGCCGGCAAAGGGATCGAGCACCGCCTCGCCCTCGCGGGAAGCGCAGCGCACGATGCGCTCCAGCAACGCCAGGGGCTTTTGCGTGTCGTACCCGGTTCGCTGCGGGTCGCGCTGTTGCAGGTGGCTGACGTCGTCCCACACGTCGCTGGGCGGCACGGGGTCGTCGTCATAATAGGTATACACCCTCCCCCCGGAACGGATGGAGCGGTAAACGCGGCCGTCCGGGTCCACATGGCGGCGCATGTGGTTTTGTCTCGGTTCCACAGGCGCGCGCAGCACGGCGGAAATATTGAAATCGTACCGGCGCGTTTTGCGGTAAAAAAGGATGGTGTCGTGCTTGCGGCTGAAATAGCGCCGCGCCGTACCGCCGGTGTGATAGGCCCATACGATTTCGTTGAGCAGGTTTTTCTCCCCGAACACTTCGTCCATCAACAGGCGCAGGCGCGCCGAAGTGCGGAAATCGCAGTGCAGAAAGAGCATGCCGTCTTCGCTGAGCAGGGCGCGGCAGCTTTCCAGCACGCTGCGCATCATCGCGTAATATTCCTGGGGGGCGAGGTCGTCGCTGAAAGCGGGCAACACCAGGGAACCCTTCCCCGCCTTCCACTGCGCCGCACCCATGCGCGCGCGCATAACGAACTGTTCGCCGGTGAGAAACGGCGGGTCCATGTAGACGAGCTTTATCGCGCCGCCCTCGCTGCGCGCCATTTCCTCCAACACGCGCGGCGCGTTGCCCAGGTAAAAGCAGCCCGCGCTGCCTTTGCCCTCGTAGCGTTCGCGGCCCACCGCCGTCTGTGTCGCGCGCATGCAGCATCCTCCCCGCCGTGTGTTTTCACTCAATTATACTACATTCCGCCGCCGCGAGCAAGGAAAAGCTGTGGCAGGGCGGCAAAACTTTGTGCCGGCAGGGTAAAAAAAGTGCGTCGGCACAAGAAATTTTTGTGTTTTTGGCGCGCTGCGCTTGACGACTGTTTTTACACTGTGATAGAATATTAGCGGTAGAGAGAGGATGGAAAACGTTTTTTCTACCGCGTTTTTTTGGTCCATAAGCGAAAAATGTGAATTCCAAGGTCTAAAAGGAGGACATGGACAATGAAAATGGCGCTTTTGGTGGCAAACAGGGGCTTCTTCCCCAGCGAGTTTCTCGACGACGCGCGTAAGGAAATGACGCAGGCGGCGGCCAAGCATGGCATTGAGCTGTTGATGATGGATCCGTCCCTGACCCGCTACGGTGCGGTGGAAACCACGCAGGAGGGCATGAAGTTCCACAAATTCCTGGACGAGCACTACGGCGAGTACGACGGCGTAATCGTCACGCTGCCCAACTTCGGCGATGAAAACGGCATCAAGGCCGCCCTGTGCGACGTGACCGTGCCCGTGCTGGTGCAGGCCTACCCCGACGAAATCGGCAAGATGGACTTCGCCCGCCGGCGCGACGCCTTCTGCGGCAAGCTGGGCCTTTGCAGCGTGTTCAAGCAGATGGATTTCAAGTTCACTTCCGGCCAGCCGTTTGTGATGCATCCCCTCAGCGAAGAGTTTGACAGCGAACTGCGCGATTTTGCCGCCATTTGCCGCATCGTCAAGGCGATGCGCCATCTGCGCGTCGGCGCGTTCGGCGCCCGCACCACCGCTTTCAAGAGCGTGCGCTACGATGAAATCGCCATGGAGCGCCGCGGCGTCGAAGTCGAAACCTACGACCTCTCCGCTCTGCTGGCCCGCTACCGCAAGATGAACGATACCGACGCGCTGGTGAAGGAATGGAACGAGCGTTTGCACGCCGCCATGAGCTTCGAAGGCGCGCCTGAATACGCCGAAAAGGCGCTTTCACGCTTTGGCGCCACCATGCAGGCCTACGTCGAGGAGCACAACCTGGGCGCCGTATCGCTGCGCTGTTGGCCGGAGATTCAGGAAGAGTTGCGCATCGCGCCCTGCTCGCTGCTGGGCTGCCTGAACATGATGGGCATTCCCGCCGCGTGCGAGGCCGACGTTTCCAACGTCTACCCCATGGCCGCGCTGCACGCCGCCTCGCAGGCCTCCGTCGCCTGCTGCGACCTGAACAACAACTATGGCACCGACCCCAACAAGCTGATCCTCTTCCACTGCGGCCCGGTGCCGGTCGATATGATGACCAAGCCCGGTGTCATTGAAGAGCACAAGATGTTCGTCAAGGGTTCCGGCACGAACTGCTCCTGGGGCCTGAATGTGGGCCGCATCAAGCCCGGCCTCATCACCTATGTGGGCGGCCGCACCGACAACGGCGAGTGCCAGTTCTACATGAGCACCGGCGAGATCACCACCGACGAAATCGAGCCCGAATACTTCGGCACGCCCGGCGTGATGCATTCCGAAGACCTCCAGCGCAAGCTGCAGAACATCTGCTACGGCGGCTTCCGTCATCACACCACCTTCACCTTCGGAGACTGGGAGCGCGCCATTGACGAGGCTCTGGTGAAATACCTGGGCTACAAGCGCATCGACATCTAAAAAAACTTCCATCGGGCGGCCGCGCTCTTTGCAGCGCGCCGCCCGGCAGAATGTTGGCGCGGTCTGTGAAGCGGCAGGCGCCTGAAGGCCTCAAAGCATGAAGCAAACGGCGGATCAAGCGCCTGTGCAAGACGGTCCGTTGCGCTTTACATGCAGGGCCCGCGCTATAAGCCGGGATTTGTCTTCTTTCCTGGAAAGACAGTTTTGCGTTCGCAGACCTTATCCACGCTCTGCGAAGCGGCGCGCTCCCGGCGTGCCGCAGGCGCCCCGAAATCTTTGCCCGTTGTGGGCGGAGGGAGGCGGCCGTTATGGCCTATATCGGACTGGATGTGGGCACGACCGGCAGCAAGGCGACGGTCATTTCCCACAACGGGCAGGCGCTTGCCAGCGCCTACCGCGAATATAACCTGCGCTTTCCCGCGCCGGGATGGGTGGAATTGCGCCCTGCGGACGTGTGGGAAGCGGTCAAAGCCGTGCTTAAGGAAGTGGTCGCCGCCTGCGACGCGCCCATCGAGGCGCTGGCGACGGCCTCGTTCGGCGAAGCCGTCGTATGCATCGGCCGCGACGGCAAAAGCGTGTGCGACAGCATCTTCTTCACGGACGTGCGCGGCAGCGGCGAACTGGACGATTTGCGCGCGCAGGTGGACGCGGACGAACTGATGCGCACCTCCGGCATGCCCATCAATTTCATGTTCACCCTGCCCAAGCTGCTGTGGCTGAAAAAGCACCGCCCGGAAGTGTTGGAAAAGACGGAAAAAATTCTTCCGTACAGCGGCTTTATTGCCTACATGCTCTCCGGCGAGGCCACGGCGGACGGTTCGTTGGCGTCGCGGACGCTTCTGTTCGACCGCTTCAAGGGCGACTGGAACGACAAAACGCTGGAGGCCTTCGGTTTTTCGCGCGCCTGGCTGCCGCGCTATGTGCCGGCGGGTCACCCCGTGGGGCGCATGCTGGACAGCGTGGCGCGGGAACTTGGCATTGCCGGCAATCCCGTGATTGTCTCCGGCGTGCACGACCAAATTGCCGCCGCCCTGGGCGCGGGCGCGTTGCATCCCGGCCAGGCCGCCGACGGCATCGGCAGCGCCGAGTGCATTTCCTGCGTGCTGCCGGATGAGATGAACCTCAAGGGCATGTTCCGCTACAATATCTGCGCCGAGCCGCACGCGGTGCCGGGGCGCTACCTGGCGCTGGTGTTCAACAACACGGCGGGCGCGGCCCTGAAATGGTACCGCGATCAGTTCGCCGCCGAGTTGCGCGACCGTTGCCGCGCCGAGGGCAAAAGCGCCTACGACGAATTGAACAAGTCTTTGGGCGACGCGCCTTCCCCCGTGCTTTTCCTGCCGCATCTGGGCGGCACCGGCACTCCGCACATGGACGCCGAGGCCAAGGGCATGCTGGCGGGCCTGACGCTGGGCACTACGGCGGCGGACGTTTATCGCGCCATTCTCGAAGGCATGGCCTATGAAATGCGTATCAATCTGGAACTGCTCTCCCGCTTCGGCATGCGCTTTGACGCGCTGATGGCCGGCGGCGGGGGCGCTTCCCCGGAAGCCTTGCAAATCCGCGCCGACATCTTTGGCCTGCCCATCACGCGCACGCGCGAAGCGCAGGCTGGCACCGTGGGCATGGCGATGCTCTGCGGTCTGGCGACGGGGCAGTTCGCCTCCTTCGACGAGGCCGCGCAGGCGCTGGTGCATGCCGGCGAGACCTTTGAGCCGCGCGGCGACCACAAGGCCGAATACGACGAGCGCTTTGCTCAGTACAAGCGCATGTACAATGCCTGCCGTCACATCTACGGCCGCGATTGAGCGGACGAAGAGATGCTCCGGCGCTTCCGGCGGAGCAAATGCGCTGCTTCAACCGCGTTTTGTGCAAGGGCTTTGCTGATTTCACGCGCATTTGACCATGCGGATGATTTGCCTCGAAAGCGCTCAAAGCCCGGCGGCCATCCGCGGCTCCGATTGCGCGCCGCCGGCATACAAAACTCCCAGCGGTGTTTCTTGAAGCGGAACGCCGTCGGGGGCTTGAATCTTTCGGGCGGGGCTGTGATTGCATGATTGCTGCGCTTTGGCGTGTCATAAATCGTCCAGCGTCCAAACGCGCAAAGGGACGGAACGTCTTTTGCGGCCGTTATTTGGCGCTCGCAAGGGGTGCATACCCCAATGGATATGGCGTTAAGCAATACCCGCGTTCGGTCGATTTGTGGGTGAATGGCGTTTGTGTGCATAGCGTCTGAATGGGGCTGAATTTCCGGGCGGTCGCGTCTTTCATGTTGCGCGCGGTTTTCCCCATTCCAAGTCGCGCTTGCGCGCCATGCCACATCCGGGAAGGCATGTACTTGTCGGAAGGGCGCGATTAGGCGGGCTGTATGGCGATATCCGAAAAGGGATGGATT
>CAJFUU010000144.1 GCA_904420265.1 uncultured Clostridia bacterium | reverse complement strand
TCGAAACCGGCAAGGTGAAACAGTTCCATTATGCCGATTTGTCACACCTGCCCGAAAACGCCCAGCGCTTGGATGTGCGCACGCCGGGCGAGTATGCCGCGGGCCATGCGGAGGGCTTTGTCAACATTCCCGTAGACGAACTGCGCGGCCGCCTCGCGGAAATTGATCCCGCCAGGCCGGTATACGCCATGTGCCAGAGCGCCCTGCGCAGTTATATCGCCTGCCGCATCCTTGCGCAGAACGGCTATGATTGCTACAACTTCTCCGGCGGTTACCGCTTTTATCAGGTCAATCGCGAAAACCGCTTCCAGGAAACCGTGCGCACCTCCTGCGGGCGCTGATTTGCCAACAAAAACATGGATAGATGCTGCCCCGTCCATCGAGACGGGGCCGAAGCGCAGGCAAAACCGGCAAATGCGAAAACTGCCCTGATGGGACAAAAACAAGAAGCGGTTTTGTTTCCGGCGGCGCGTTCGCCAAGCCCAGCGGGGATGTCAGATGCAGCCGTAGGGCGGGCAAATTTTGCCGGGCGACAAAGTTTCCTCGGTACATTCGCAAGCCCTGCGGGAAAATAGATACAGTTGCCGGGCGGCAAATTTTGCCGGGCGATAAAGTTTTGTCACCGGCCGCGCTTGCTGCCCGCGGCCGTTTACGGTCATATGCGATTCCCTGCCCGTAGATTTGCCGCTTTATTTTGCGGGATTTCTTGGCGGGCTTAGAGTCTGTATCCAAAGGGACATAGACCCCACGGGCGAATCTTAAGGCGTGCGCATGGCCAAGAGGGAATGCCGGATCGGGGCGGCGGAAGCGGTTTACCTGCCGGGTTAAGAATGTAAGGCGAAAAACTTTTGTGAAAAACGGGCAAGCGGCGCTGAAGAAAACCACAGCCCGCCAATTGCGCGAGCGTGGCAGGCTGTCAAAAAAGTGGAAAAACGGCTATTTTGAGAAGCGTTGCCTGACGAAAGGGCTTCAGCGCTTTGAAAAGTTGCCAGCCTTTTCGCCTTGAGAAGCGCTGTTTTCGGAGCCATACCCTCTAATGACCGTTTTCTACCGCTTTCCTGCGGCTGCGGTCATGGAAACTCTGGGCGGTCTTCCTTCCCGGAAGTTTTTGACAAGCAACCACGGCCCTGCCAACTGCGGCGGGGCCGTGGTTGATTCAGAACGGGAGAGCCGTTTTTTATACGGACGGGGGAAGCGCTCAGCGCATCAGGCCTTCGACCGCCGCGCAGATGCTTTCCACACTGGGCAGCATATAGTGTTCCAGCGCGGCGCTGTAAGGGTTGGGGCATTCCTTTGCGCCCAGGCGCACGGGCGGCTTCTTCAACGCGTCCATGGCGTTTTCCGCCACGAGAGCCGCCACTTCGCTCATGACGCTGCAGGTCAGCCAGGTTTCCTGCAGGCAGAGCACACGGCCTGTTTTGCGCACCGAGGAAAGCACACCCTCGACATCCATGGGCTTGATGGTGCGCAAGTCCACCACTTCCACGTCGATGCCGCGCCCGCTCAGCTTCTCCGCCGCTTCCAGGGCCAGATGGGTCGCATAGGAATAGGTGATGATGCTCACATCCCGGCCCGCGCGTTTGACGTCGCAACGGCCAATGGGTACGATGCAGTCCGGGTCTTCGCTGACCTCGCCGACGGTATCGTAAAGCTGTTTGTGCTCGAACATGATTACCGGGTTGTTGTCGCGGATGGCGGCCTTCAAAAGTCCCTTGGCGTCGGCCGGCGTGGAAGGATGCACCACCTTCAGGCCGGGAATGAAGGCAAACCAGCTTTCCAGCATTTTGGAATGCTGGGCGGCGGTGGAGCGGTAGCCGCCGCAGTTTGTGCGCACCACCATGGGCACCTGTATCCGGCCGCCGTACATATAGCGCATGAACGCCGCCTGGTTGACCAACTGGTCGGAAGCAATGGTCATCCAGTCGTTGAACTGGATTTCGCATACAGGGCGCAGGCCGGTGGCGGCGGCGCCGACGCAGATACCCGTATACCCGTATTCGGAAATGGGCGTATCGAAGATGCGCGCGTCGCCAAACTCTGCATAAAGCCCCTCTGTGGCGCCAAACGCCGCCCCACCCCGGCCCTGTTCCAGCCCCAGAAGGACGACGCTGTCATCGCGGCGCATTTCCTCGGCCAACGCCTCGGAAATCGCCTGCGCAAACGTAAGTTTTTTCATATGCTTTCCCTCCGCAAATCTCAGTCCGCGTATACGTCTTCAAAGATGGAATCGGGCGCCGGTTCGGGGCTTTGCCGGCCGTATTCAACGGCGGCCGCGATTTCCGCGCGCGCCTCATCCCACATCGCCTGGGCTTCCTCTGGACTTGCCACGCCTTCGCGTGCGAGGCGGTCGGCGAACAGGCGGATGCAATCGCGCGTTTTCCAGGCCGCCTTCTCCTCCCCGGGACGCAGGTCCGGATCGCCCACGCAGTGTTCGTACCAGCGATAGGTTTTGCACTCCATCAACACGGGGCCGTTGCCGTTTCGCGCGTAGGCCACGGCTTCGCGGGCTTTTTCATATACCTGCCAGACATCCTGGCCGTCCGCGATCATGGAGGGAATGTTGTAGCCGCGGGCGCGGTTTGCCACGTCTTTGGTGTTGCTGGCGCGGACAAAGGGCGTGTTGCAGGCATACTGGTTGTTTTCGCATACGAAAATCACCGGCAGGTTCCAAATGGCGGCCATGTTCAGGCACTCATGGAAACTGCCCTCATTGGAAGCGCCGTCGCCGAAAAAGCAGACACTGACGCGGCCATTTTTGCGGTATTTCGCGCTGAACGCCGCGCCGGTGGCCAGGGGCAGGCCGCCGCCGACAATGCCGTTGGTGCCGATGATGCCCAATTCCGGCACGCAGATGTGCATGGAACCGCCCTTGCCCTTGTTCGTACCGGTGGACTTGCCGTAGAGTTCAGCCATCATTTCGCGGGGATTTACGCCCTTGGCAATTACATGGCCGTGGCCGCGATGGGTGCTGGCAATGTAATCGTCCGCGTTCAAAGCGCTGCAAACGCCTACCGCGCACGCCTCTTCGCCGAGATAGAGGTGCAAAAAACCGTTCATTTCCCCGGCCTGGATCAGCTCATAAAGCGTTTCTTCAAACGAGCGAATGCGCATCATGTCCCTGAGCATCTTGCGTTTTAAAGTTGCTTCCATGGAAAAAACCCCTTTCTTGCAGGATCGGCGCTCGCCTTTCGTTTGCCGACATCCACAGTGTATCATGCTTTTCTACCCGTGTGGTGGGCGTTTTTTAGATTCCGTTAGCGGATTTTCCGTTGTTGCGCCCGGGCGCGCGGCGCAGCCCGCCTGGCTTTGCGCCACGGCGCGGTAGGCGTTCGGGGTGGTGCCCATAATGGCCTTGAAGCCAGCGTAGAAGCGTTTTTTGTCGTTGTAGCCCACAAGGCGGCAAATGTCGCCCACGCTCCAGGACGTTTCCTTCAAAAGGCGCGCTGCTTCGGCGATGCGAAATTCACAGATATATTCGGTAATGGTTTTGCCCATATGCTTTTTAAACAGCGCCGAGAAGTATGAAGGCGCATAATGGCCGATTCCGGCCAGTTCCTCCAAGGGGATGCGCCGCCGGTAATTTTCGCGGATGTGCGCAAAGATTTCCGGCATCAGCGCGTCCAGGCGGTTGGCGATGAGCGCGTCCTCCCGGCATTCGCTGCGGAAGTGCATGGCCAGAAGGATGTGGACGTAATGCCGGAGAATTTCCAGATACCCGGGCTGCTTTTGCTGAAATTCTTCGCACATGGCCTCGAAAATGGCGTCTATGCGCAGCATATCCCGCCCGGTGAAGTTTTTGATGTTCGGCATGTCCTGCGCCTGGGCGCGCGCCGGTTCCGCGCCGCCGTTTTCCAAAAGAAAGCCCGGGCCCAGCAGGCAATTGATAATGCCCATGCGCCCCTCGGCCCGGTAGGCGTGATAGTCGCCGATGTTGAGAAGTATGAGCGAGCCGTGGCCCACCGCGTACTGGCGGCCGTTGATGATTTGCACGCCGCCGCCGGAGAAGATATAGGCCAGTTCGATGAAATCATGCCGGTGCAGACACTCGCTTTGTTGCGTGGTCAGTTTCATGATGCGGATGTTTTCATCGTCGGCGATGTAATACTTTTTCAGACGCACGTCGTCTGTTCCGTTGAACATTAGGCCTCCTTTGGTCCCGGCGCTGCCGGCGGAACCGGGCGCGCACGCGCGGCGCGCCGCTTTTTGGAAAAAAAGGGCGCGCAATGCCTGCGCATTTGCGTGCCCTGTGAAGGATGCGGTTTGTTACTGAATGATCTGCTTGAAGTATTCGGTAAAGGAGATGGAAGGCTCCTGGTTGGCGTTGCTGTCGATAAGCTGCACGGTGCCCGCCGGCGTCATGGGGACGTTGTGGAACGAGAACAGCGTTTCCAGCTGCGCCTTGTTCAGCGGGCGGACCCTGCCAATCTGCATCAGCAAAATCGCCAGATGCGCGGAGGCTTCGGCATCTTCCAGACGGAACCAAGCCTCGTGGGGATTTTTGCCCCAGGCCAGCGGGCCGTGGTTGCCGAGGTTGACGACGTGGTAGTCCTTGACGTAGGGAATGACGCTCTGCGCCAATTCCTTGCTGCCCGAGCAGCAGTAGGGAATTACGGGCACACGGCCGCTGATGGCGCAGGCCGCGGGGGTAGTGGGCAAATCCAGCTCAATGCCGGAGCAGGCCAGCGTGCTCAGGTACAGGGAATGCGCATGCACGGTGGACATAATTTCGTTGTCGGTGCGGTACACGTTGAGGTGCATTTCCAATTCGCTGGTGGGTTTCCAGGTGCCTTCGAGCACCTTGCTGTCGGAAATGCGCACGCGGATGAGCTTATCCTCGGTCAGATCGCCCTTGTTTACGCCGGTGGGCGTGGCCCATACTTCGTCGTCGCCGCAGCGCACGGTGATGTTGCCGTCGTTGGCGGACACAAAGCGCCCCTCGTGCATTTTTCTGCCAATGTCAATGATCAAGTCCTTTGCCTCTTTGTAAGAAGGGTACATTCCTCCGACCTCCCATATCCTGTTGTCTGCGTTTGTCCAACCAAAGATACAAAGTCACCATTGACACTATAAATTTTACAGGGCACAGTGTCAAGCTGTCGAGATGTTCGTTTTGTTCGTTGTTGCGAAAAGATTAGCAACAAATCAGGCGCGGCGCGTCTACGCCTGGCCCCAGCGCACGCGGATACCCTGGCGCTGCAAATGCTGGAAAAGGGAGGCTTCCGGCTGCGTGTCGGTGATGAAATAGTCCAGGTCCGACCAGCTCCACACCGCATACAGGCCGCGCTTTTTGTATTTGGTGTGGTCGGCGATCAGCACGACGCTTTGTGCGGTTTTGCGAAAGTAGTTGCGAATGTACGCTCCCGAAAGATTGCTGTCCACCACGCCGCTTTCCGAAAAGCCGCCGCAGGAGACAAACGCCATTTCCACGAACACGTCGTCGGGAATGAGTTGCGCGCTTTTCGTGTTGATGGTATTCTGGTCTTCCGCAAGCGTTCCTCCGGGCAGGATCACTTCAATATTGCGCATGCCGCGCAGAAACATCGCGGCGTTCAAATTGCAGGTAAGCACGCGCAGGTTGCGCTCCGGCGGCAAAAGCGTGCTGAGGGCGTAGCAGGTGGTGGAACCGTCGATGAAGATGGAAGACACCCCGTCCAGCAGCTTCACCGCCTCCCTGCAGGCGCGTTGCTTGTATTCGTAGTTTACGTTGATGCGCTCCGCAAAGGAGATTTCATTGGCAGAGTCGTTTTTCAGGCTCGCTTTTCCATAAGAGCGCGTGACGAGCCCTTCCGTCTCCATCGCCGCCAGATCCCTTCGAATCGTCATACAGGAAACGTTCATCAGCTTTGCCAGATCCGCCACCTGAACTTCCCTGTTTCGTTTGATGAACTCATACAATTCGCGCCTTCGAACCTTGCTGTTCATACGCAAACCTCCTTGACAGAATTCGGATGAGTATGCTTTTCGCCGGCATATCGAAAGTCCTGTTCAACGGGCCGCCGCGCGCCGAAACGGGCCGGGCGCGCGGACGGGCAGGCGCCGGGGAATGGCCGCGAAGGCAGGTCAGTTTTCCTCCGGCCAGGTTTCGGTTTGAAGGCCATCCAGGGAAATATAGCCGGTCGGGCCGCCGATTACATATGCGGAAAGCCCGCAGTCGGTCAGGTCGAAACAGAGGAACGATTCTTCGCCGATTTTGCCGGAAAGGCAGGGCGGATAGCCCTTGGCGCGCATGTCCTGCGCAAAGCGCTCCATCTGCCGGGGATCGACGCGCTCTTTCACGTGGTGGACAACCTCGCCGCGCCGGCGCAGGTGATCCGCCAGCGGCTGCAGGCCGCGCATGGGTTGCAGGATTTCAATTTGCATATCGCCCAGCCGGCAGACGGCGATTTTCAGTTCAAACCCCTCCGCAACGGTTTCGCCGTACACGCGAAAATCTTTTGTATTGCGCTCGTTGAGCGTGGCCACGGTCCAGGGGCCCATCTTCAGCGCCCGATAGAGCATGTCCGCAACGCGGCGCAAATCGTCGGTGAGATAGGCGATTTGCGTGATGCGGCGGTTTTTGTTTGCCGCCTCCAGTGCAGACACGTCCTCCTGCGGCCAGTGTTCGCACACAAGTTCCATGTCCGGCTGGTTGCCCAGTTCGTACACTGCTGCGCCCTGCTGTTGCATGTCCAGATACACAAAACGGTCGATGTCCACGCCGCCGGTGAGCATGACCCGCGCGCCGGCCTCTTCGGCGTCGAGCGTGACATCCCAAAGGTCCTCCTTGGCGAATTTCTCCTTGGGGTGCTGGATGCCTTCGCCCTTTTCGGCAATGAACTGCGTGTAGGCGTTGGGGCCGTATACGGGGGCGAGCACCTCGAAATCCATGTTGCCGATCTGGCAGTGGGCGCATTTGAAGTCAAACGGCTCCTCTATGCGCTTTTCATACAGCTTTACGTGCCGGGAATTGGCGTCGCTCACTGTGCATACCTGCCAGGGGGCGATGCCCAGTATGTCCCGGAACTGCCGGATGGTGCGCCATACGTCTGCGGAAGCGTAGCCGACCTGCACCACGTTGCGGCCTTGATTGTATTTGGCCAGTTCTGCGTTTGTCATCTTCATAACCTCCTTGCCTTGTCAAAAATCTCGCTTTTGCGCATTGCGCCGGAAGGGCGGCGTCCGCTTGTGCCGGGAAATTTCGCCAATCGCGCCGCCGGCGTCGAATGCGGGGTCACATTGCCGCCCGAAGGGACAGGGAGTCGCCGCCGTTTTCGATAAACTGGTTGAGAATCATGGAAGCCACGCCAATGGCGCACAGGTGCTTGCCAAGGCTGGACAGGCGGATGGGAATGGGATTGCCGGAAAGCAACGCGCTTTCCCGCTGTACCTGCCCGCGCAATTCCTCCAGGAATGTGTGGGAATTGCGCAGGAGTTTTCCATCCAGTATAATGGCCTCGGGACAGACCAGGCAGGTGATGTTGACAATGGCGGCGGCCAGGCAGCGCGCGGCCATTTTGAGGATATTGACGGCCAGCGCGTCGCCGTTTTCAGCGGCGTCGATGATGGTGTAGATGTTGACGCGATCCATGTGGCCGTAGGCCATGTCCAAAATCAGCGATCCCTGGCCGTCGCGCAGGTTGGCCAGCGCCTCGCGGGTTTTGCGCTCGATGGCCCCCGGCGTGACGATGGTGTTCAAACAGCCGCGGCGCCCGCACGCGCACTTCAGGCCGTTGCGGTCCACGGTGAAGTGGCCGAAGGTGTTCATGCCCGTCCCCTGGCCATAGCACAGCGCGCCGCCCACCACTAGGGCCGCGTTTGCCTCGTCGCCAATATTGATGTAAACAAAGTTCTTGTAGTCTGCGGCGATGCCCACCAGCTTTTCGCCCATGGCGGCGGCGTGAGCGTCGTTTTCGACAATTACCGGCAGGCCAAAGCGCCTCTGGATGGGCGCAATCAAATCCACATTTTCCCAGCCGAAGGCGGGAAAACGGCGCAAAAAGCCCGTGGTGTGGTCCACAACCCCGGAAATGCCCACGCCGATGCCCAATATGTCGTTTCGTTCCAGCCCCGAACCCTCCAACACGGCATGGATCATTTGGCAGACATAGGAGACGACCTGTTCAAAGCTGTTGTAACTGCCGATGTCGCGGATGCGGTTGCGCAATACGTTGGCGGCCAAATCCATCAAAACCACGTCGATGCGGCTGCCGTTGATGTCGATGCCGACGATGTGGTGGGATTGGTAATTGAAGCGCAGAAGCCGCGGCGGCTTGCCGCCGGTAGAGGCGCCGACGCCGCCGTCGAGCACGATGCCCTTGGCGATAAATTCGTCCACCCACTTCATTACCGTAGGCAGCGAAAGGCCGGTGATCTGTGAAAGTTCGATGCGCGTGCGCATTTCGGCGCTGCGCAGAAGTTCCAGAATCATCCCCTTGTTGCTGGGCCCTTTTCTGACTTTCATAATCCGCCTCCCTGTGTAAGCGAAGAAAGTTCCATCTGGATGGTTTCCGCATGGCGGCAGAGATTGAGGTATTTTTTGTAAAGCAGGTCGTACTGCATCTTGCGGCTTGGGTCGGGCGCGTAGGTTTTTTCAATTCGCTCCGACATATGCCGGCTGGCCGTGAGCACGTCGGGATAGATGCCGGCGGCCACGGCCGCATAGATGGCCGCTCCGGTGGCGCAGCACTGTTCGGCCCGCGAAACCATAATCGGCCGGTTGATGACATCGGCCATCATTTGCATGATATAGGGCGCCTTCTTGGCCACGCCGCCCACGGTGATGATTTCGTCAATCTGCAGTCCGCGGGCAACCATGGATTCGAGGATGCGCCGCGAACCGAACACCGTAGACATGGCCAGCGCCGCGAAGATTTGCGGCGCGGTAGCGCCCAGCGTCAGCCCGCCGATCATGCCCCGGGCGGCCTCGTTCACCATCGGATAACGCCGGCCGTTGAGCCAGTCCAGCGCCGTGATGTCCATATTGATGGGCGCGCGCATGCATTCTTCTTCCAAACGGCCAATCACCTGCCTGGCATAGGCGCCGGCAAGGCGTTCCTTTTCGGCTTCGTCCAGATTCTCTTGTTGCGCAAGGAAGTCCCGCACCGGCCACAACATCACTTTGCGGTACCAGGAGAAGATGTCGCCAAAGGCTGCCTGGCCCGATTCGATGCCGGTATAGCCCGGAATGATGGAATTTTCCGCCTGGCCGCAGACATCCTGCACGTCTTTGCCGCGCAAAACGTCCCGCTCTTCCACCAGCAAATCCACCGTGGAGGTGCCCACCACCTTCACCAGCGTCTTGGGCTTGACGCCTGCGCCGACCGCGCCCGCATGCGCGTCGAACGAACCGCCGCCCACAACAACGTCTTCGCCCAGGCCCAGCCGCCGCGCCCATTCCGGCGTGAGTTTGCCCACAACGCTGCCCGCAATTTGCGGGACGCCATACGTAGCGGCAATTTGGGCCAGATAGGGGTCAATCATCTCCAGCGCCCGCTGCGAAGGCAGGCCGCCGAAATCGCTGTGCCACAGCGCCTTGTGCCCCGCGCCGCAGGCGTTGCGAAACAGGCGCGTGGGAGCGGTGCGCCCGGTCAGCAGCGAAGGAATCCAATCGCTGTGCTCTACCCAGGTGACCGCCTGGGCGCACATTTTCGGCGCCACGCGCCGGGCGTGCAGTATCTTTGCCCACCACCACTCCGAAGAGTACTTGCCCTGAAAGCGCGTGTAGTCCTCATTTTCAAAGTTGGAAAGCACTGCGTTGACCAGCGCCGCCTCTTCGTTGGCGGAATGGTCTTTCCACATATAAAACATCGCGTTTGGGTCGTCCTTGTACTCTTCATGCATGGCCAGCGGCAGGCCGTCCATGCCGATGGGCGCGGGGGTGGAGCCGGTGGTGTCCACGGCAATGGCTTTTACGTCCGCCGCCGCGCCTGTCCCGGCGTTTTCCAGAGCATCGCGGACGCAACGCTCAAAGGCCTCCAGATAGTCCAGCGGATGCTGGCGGAAAACCGCCCGCGCCGAATCGCAATATGCGCCGCGCATCCACCGCGGGTAGACGCAATCCGCTCCGCCGAGTTTCCTTCCGTCCCGCGCGTCCATGACGACCGCACGCGCGGAATCGCTGCCAAAATCTACGCCGATGACAAGTTGATTTTCCATGGGTTTGCTCCTCATATATACTTACTTAATGAAGCTATGTAAGTATTATAGAGTCATTTTTTCCCTTTGTCAATCGCCATTTGCCCTGTGAACGCACAAACGCTCAACAATGCCTCTTGACGCTGTGTTTTTTTATAATTACACTACAAATAACCAAATGCAAAGAATGTGGAGTTGGATAAATTGAACATGAAGATTAACCAACCTCGCGCAAACGAAACCCAAAATCGGTATCATGTGGCCATTGACATCGGAGCGGGCAGCGGCAGGCTGTTTGCCGGCTATCGGGCCGGCGGGCGGCTGCAGCTGGACGAACTTTACCGCTTCCAGACGGGCGATCTGTGCCTGGGCGACAAGCACATCCGCAATATCTACCGCTGGTGGGAACACATCCTTGAGGGCCTGAAACGCTTTGTGGAAAAGTATGGCGCGCGCCTGGAGAGCCTTGGAGCGGATTCCTTTGGGTCCGACTTTGTGTTTCTGGACGGCCAGGGCAATATCCCCAAGATGCCCGTCGCCTACCGCTATGCCCAGCCTTCGCCGGAAGCCATGCGCATACTGAATGATTTTGGGCCCGAGCGCATGTTCGCCATCTGCGGCAACCACACCATGAAAAACGACACGGTTTTGCAGATGATTGACGAAGGGCTGCGGGAAAACAGCGTTTTGGAGCATGCGCATGGCTTCTTGTTCTTCGGCGATATTTTCCAGTACTTCCTGTGCGGCAAGGCCTGCACGGAACTTTCCATGGCCAGCTATTCAAAGATGATGAACCAGGAAACCTGGATGTGGGAGGACGGGATTTTCCGCAGCTTCCATCTGAGCGACGATTTGAAGATGCCGGTGGTGCGCAGCGGCGACCGCCTGGGGCGCGTCTATCCCGCCATCTGCGAACAGGTGGGGCTGGAAGAGCCGCCCGAGGTGGTCACGCCCGCCATTCACGATACCGCGGACGCCGCCTTCGTGGTGCCGGACCGCAGGCCGGGAACCTATTTCAACAGCAGCGGGTCCTGGTCGCTGGTGGGCACGGTGGTGGAGCGTCCGGTGCTCACGCGCGAGGCTTGGGCTTTCAACTGCTCCAACAGCAATATGCCCATCGACCGCTACATGTTCAAAAAGAATGTGGCAGGCATGTGGGTAATGCAGCGCTGCCAGGCAGAGTGGGAGAAGTATTCCTTTGGCGAGATTGCCGGTATGGCCGGCACGGTTGAGGACAACGCCTATTATTTCGACCCGGATGCCGAGCGCTTCTTCAACCCCAAGAGCATGTCCGTGGAAATCAGCCGCGATCTGCAGGAGCGCTACGGCGTTTCCATCGATGCCGGCGATGTTCCCCGCCTGGCGCGCATTGCGCTGGAAAGCCTGGCGCTGAAATACCGCTATACGCTTGAGCGCCTCGGCCAGATATGCTCCATTCCCGCGCAGCGCATGTATATTGTGGGCGGCGGCTGCCAGAACACGCTTTTGAACCAGCTTTCCGCCAATGCCTGCGGCATTCCCATCTACGCCGGCATTCCCGAGGCCTCTGTGGCGGGCAACATACTCTGCCAGATGTACGGCCTGGGCGAAATTTCCGGCGAGGAAGAAGCGCACGCTCTGGTGAAAAACAGCTTCAGGATTGACGAATACTTGCCCGAGGACGCGGAGTTGTGGCAGAAAAAGTACTGGGCGTTCACCGCGGACGTTCTCAAAATTTAAAGGAGTGGCTTGCATGATTAAGGGATTGCATCACATCAGCGTCTATGCCAGGGATACGGAAAAGTCGCTGGATTTTTACCTGAACACGCTGGGATTTGAACTGATCGACCGCGAGGATGACTGCGCCTTTGGCGGCTTCTGCCTGCTGCGCCTCGGCAATTGCCAGATTGAGCTGATCACCCCGCCCGAGGGAGCGGATTACGTAAGCTGGGAAATCCCCGAAAAGGAGCCGGTGCTTTCCCACTTCGGCATGGATGTTGAGAATATCGACGAGGTTTATAACGACTTGCTTGCCAAAGGCGTGAAAATCCGCTCCAACGGCATGGACGTCCTTGAAAAGCCTCTGGACGGCGGCCGCGCTTTCAGCATCTATGGCCCGTGTGGAGAGGTCATCAACTTCTATGAATTCCGCCGCAAGGTCTGACGGTTCAACGCCGCTATGCGCATAAAGCCAGCCCCGCGGAATACGCTGGGATCAGGTTGCCCAAAAATCCTGGAAAGCGCGAGAGGGCCGAAGCCCTTTCGCGCTTTAAATCGTTTCCGGCGGCAGGCTGAAAATCCTTCAGGGTTTTAAGCCGGTGAAAGCCGGCCGGCTTTGACGATTTGGAAAATCCCATTTCCCAGAGCAAAAATCGCTTCTTTGCAATCTTCGCTTATGCCGCAAAGCGGTGCGCGCGAAAATTGGAGGGTGTGGCCCCGGAGACGCAGAATCCTGCAAATTCTGCGGTTTCGCCAAATGCGAAACTGTTACGGTTCAAATTGAAGATTTGAGCGTGGCGCCCGGCGGGGACTTGTTTCCCCGTCCGCCAGCTTGTCAAAAATACTTTTTTGACAAGCCGAGCCCCGCGGAATACACGGGGCGCAGCTTTGTTTGTATACTGTATGATGCGGCAAGCCGCCGCCTCATACGTGCGTTTGTGAAAACGAAACAGCGGGCGCTCCTTTGCGTTTCAGAGGATATTGTCGCCGTCGATTTTCAGGCGGAAGTCCCTGTAATCCTCGCACACTTCCTGCAAACACTGCTCCAATTCGTAGGATTTCAGCTTCGTCCGCATGCAGATCGCTCTGCGCGTTTTGCCGTCCATAAGCCGTTCCAGGATGTCTCGCCGCTGCTTTGGCAGCGTATTCAGGAACCGGTGCACAAGTATATCGCTGGAATCTGTGTCGGAAGCGCCGAGGAAATCCAACAGCGTGCATTTGCCAACTTCATTATTGCGTTTCGTGCGCAAGGGGGCGTCGAGTGAAAGCCAGCATTTTTGACGGTTGTATTCCGCCCGCAATTTCTGCATGTAGGCATTCAGGGCCTGCACATATTCCTGCCAGAAATGGCCGCTGTTCGTAGGGAAAGTTCGCAAGGTAATGATAAAAATATACGCCGCCTCAGAAATGCGGTCCTCTTGTTCGAGAAAGCGCCAGTTATGCTGGCAAAGCCTTTGAATATGCGGCGCGAACAGCTCGTACGCCGCCATTTCCAGATCGACAGGATCTGTAAAAGTCACAAGCTATCTGCCTCCTCTGCAAGACGCTCCAAATCGGGCTTTTTCTTCCGGCGCGGAGGTTTCTTCAAATTTAACGCCGGTTTTTGCTGCGCATCCAATGTGGCGTACCATCTGTCTCCAACACGCGTCGCGGAAAAGTAAGCCGGATAAAACAGGCCGTGCTCGACAAGGCTGCGCGTCATATCTGAAAGCGTAATTCTTTCATTTGAAAGCGTAATCCTGCCGATTTTGGGAATTGTAAAGCCATTTTCATCCGCCCGGAAGGCAATAACCCGTTTTTCGGGAATATAGCCAATGCTGGCCTTTGCAGGCAACTCCGTCTGCAATGCCGGCCTGATAATGATGTAATTTTCGTTTGGAATGACAAGGGTGAGTCTGTTCTTTGGCTGCGGTGTCAACCAAATAAATTCATCGTCATGGTACATGGCAAAACCTCCTGCGTTCATGGTATTTCTACCTTTTTATACCCACAACATACAATTGAAAAACATGGTCAAAATTTGGAGCATGGATTTATTTATATCGGAGAATTGATGAATGATAAATGCATATCGCCTGCGGAAGCCGGATTGGCGGCCTTAAGCGGGAAGGACGGAAACGACCAAATCCATGGCCGCTTTTGTATGACCATTCCGGGAAATGCATAAAACCGCAGAACAGTTCTTTTCAGCGCTTTGCTGCTTTCTTCGTTGTTATACCGGCAAATGCCGCAGCCGCGACAGATCGGGGCCTGTTTGAAAATCCCTCGCAATGCGCTGGCGCTCCCAAGCCTGCGAACGCTTCAGAAAACCGGCGAAAGCCCCTGCCAAACAGCGGCTTTCCTTTTCAAACGGCCTCTGATGCAAAGCATAGGGCTGCGTTGCCCATTCCCACGGGATAAAAAACGGCGGCGGATATCCGTCGCCATTTTGGTGAATTTGTTTATGCCTTTCATTCTCAAACGGTTAAGTGCTGCGGATCAATCCCTTCGCAGCGTGTACAGGGTGACTTCCCCGGAACCGTGGTTGGCGGAAAGCACTTTATAGACGCCGTTTTCTTCATAGACGGTGACCTGCGTGGGCCCGACGCCCGCTTCAATTTGCGTCCGTGCGCCGCTTTCCAAATCGACAATTTCCAACTGCTTTTCGCCGCCGCGGCTTCCGGCGATCAGAGACGACCGGCCAAACAGCGAACCCGCCCACACGACGTGGCCAAAATCTATATCGTACGCGGCGGTTTGCGCATAGCGGCCGCCCTCCAGGTCGTATACCGCCAGTGTATTTCCGTGGAACGGCTCGATGGTTCCCGCATATTTCCGCCCGTTCGCTTCGGCAATGGCGATATCGCTGCTGGGCGTTGCAGACAACAGCGTCGGGCACGCGCTCTCTCCGGCCTTGTAGTTGGACAAATCAAACAGCAGCACGCCGTTTTCAGCGCAGATATAGGCTTGATTGCCCTTGTCGATATAAAGCCCGTGGTTCTTTGTCAGTCCGTCGAATATCTTCGTCAGCGTCCATTTGCCGCCGGGCGTTTCCGGAACCGGCGCCATCCAGATTGCGCCGGGTTTGCTCCAGTCCTCCTGAAAATCCTTGTCGCGGCACAACTGGCAGGCAATTACAAACAGGCCGTTCGCGTTTTCCACAATGCCGATGCGGTGGCAGAAGGGCAGCGGCATGACCTCGCGGATGTTCCAGGGGCGCATATAGCCCGCCGCCGTGGGCTCCAAGAGGCAGATGGCCGCTTCCCTGGACTGGAAGACCGGGTAAAAACGGGTAATGGCCAGCAACTGTTCCCTGCCGGGAACTTGTATTACGTTCATTACGCCCGTATCGCCCTGCCAAAGCTGGGCGTATTCGCACGTTTCCGGGTCGATGATATAGGCCTTTTCCCCGGGCGCTTCGCTGACTGCCGCCAGATAGCGTTTCGCGCCCAACGCGAGTTCTGCGGTGACATATACCATGGGCAAATCGACAATTTTGCGTTTCTCAATGTTCATAGTCGCCCTCTCCTTTTATCTCTGGAATGCAATCAGGCCAGCGCTTCCGCGCGGTTTTTCTGGATGCGCTTCATCTGCACGTCCAGCAATACGGCCAATACGATAATCGCGCCGGTGACGATGGACTGCGCCAGCGCGGGCACGCCCAGCAGGTTCATGGCGTTGACAATCAGCGTAAGAATCAGCGCGCCGATGATCGCGCCAAACACGCTGCCCTCGCCGCCGGCCATAGACGTGCCGCCGATGACGATGGAGGCGATCGCCGTCATCTGGAAGGTATCGCCCATGCCCGCCTGCGCCGCGCTCTGGCGCGCGCTTTGTAAAATACCGCCGATGGCGGCGCCGCATCCGCTGAGGATATAGACGATGAACAGCGTAAACAGCGTGTTGATGCCGGAATACTTGGCCGTCGTGTAGTTCGCGCCGACGCTGTACACCTGCTTGCCGAAATTGCTGCGCTGCAACAGCAGATACATCAGCAGCGTCACCCCCAGGGCAATGATGGTAATCAGCGGAAAGCCCAGCACATTGCCGGACGCCAAATTGCGGAACGCGCGCGGGAATCCGGAGAATATATCCGAGCCCATCAGGATCAGCGCCAGGCCGTTGGCAATGTAGCTGACGCCATAGGTGGATACAAACGGCGGTATTTTGATGACTCCGATCAGAAAACCATTGATGCAGCCAAAGGCCATCCCGATGAGCAGCGTGAGAAGAATGGAAACGGCGATGGGGAAGTCGTTGTTCAAAAACCAGCCGCAGGCACAGCCGCACAGCGACATTACGCCGCCGATGGAATTGTCGATGCCATGCGTGAGAATGCACCCCGTGGCGCAGGCGGCCAGCACCAGCAGCACCGACGACTGGCGGAAGATGTTCAAAAAGTTGCTCCACCGGAAGAAGTTGTTGGAAATCAGCGACATTACAACGCACATAATGACGAGTATGCCAATCCGATACAGGCCAGTTTCAAAGAAGATTGCGAAGAAATCCTTTTTCTGTCTTTTCATGCCGCTATGCCTCCTTTCTGGCCTTTAAGAACACGTCTATCGAAATGGCCGCCACTACGATCAGGCCCAACAGGAAAGATTGCGACTGGGGCGATACGCCGGAGATGTTCAGGCCCGTCCGCAATATCTGAATAAACAGTACGCCCAGCACGGTTTTGAAGATATTGCCGTTGCCCTCGGAAAAGGAGTTGCCGCCAATAATGGTTGCGGCGATGGCGTTGAATTCCCACTGTTTGCCGTAATCCGGGTGCCCGGAAGCGGAGCGGGCCGCAAACAATACGCCCGCGATGCCAACCAGCACGCCGCCAACGGCAAATATCATTGCTTCGGCGCGGACAGGATTGACGCCGCCCAGAAACAGCGCTTCGCGGTTGCCGCCCAGGCCGTACATGTTTCGCCCAAAAGCAGTGCGGTCTATCAGCAGCTTGACCAGCAAAAAGACGATCACCGCAATGATCAGCACCATGGGGATGCCCAGCACGCTTCCGTCCGCGAGAAAGCGAAAACCTTCGTCCAGCGCCGGAATGGAGACGCCGCCGGTGATCAGCGAGCCGAAACCGTAAAACATGGTGCCAAAGCCAAAGGTCGTAATATACGCGGGCACATTCAGTTTGGCAATGAAAATACCGTTGAGCAGGCCGCACAGAGTTCCGGTGAGCAAGCCGGCCAGCACAGACAGCCATACCGGGATCCCTGCGCTCATCGCCAGCGCGACGATGACCGTACAAAACGCCATGTTGTTGCCGACGGACAGGTCGATCTGTCCCACCAGCACCGCCAGCGTTTCCGCCAGCGCCAGAATCAGAAACGGCGCCGCCTGCTGAAGAAT
>CAJFUU010000143.1 GCA_904420265.1 uncultured Clostridia bacterium | reverse complement strand
CACGGCTTTTATGGCGCATTCCATTCCGGCGCGGGCATGGAGCGGCGTGGGAATGGAAAAATAGGCATACCGGGCTTGCCGGCGTGATTTGCCGCGTAGCGCGAAGTTGAAAAGGCGCACGGCTTTTATGGCACATTCCATTCCGGTAGTGCGGGTATGGAATGGCGCGAGAATGGAAAGATAAAAACCGTTTTGTCAGCGAATTTTGCCGCGTAGCGCGAGGTTGAAAAGGCGCACGGCTTTTATGGCGCATTCCATTCCGGTAGCGTGGGCACGGAGCGGCGTGGAAATGGGAAGATAAGCATACCGGGTTTGCCGGCGCGATTTGCCGTGGGTGCGAGGTTGAAAAGGTGAGCCGCTTTCATGGCGCACTCCATTCCGGTAGCGCGGGCATGGAGCGGCACGGAAATGGAAAGATAAGCATGCCGGGCCTGCCGGTGTGGTTTGCCGTGGTGCAAGGTTGAAAAGGCGCACGGCTTTTATGGCGCATTCCATTCCGGCGCGGGCATGGAGCGGCGCGAGAATGGAAAGATAAGCATACCGTTTTGTCAGCGAATTTTGCCGCGCGTTGCGGCCCTGAAGCGCAGAAGTCTGCGGGGCTTCGCCCGTTTCAATCGCAGGGTATTCTGATACTTCGGCATGCGCTGTGGCCATGATGGAACCAAAATGCGGCCGCGAACGCCAAAAAGACAGGGCGATTTCCCCGTGGAGACGCCCTGTTTTCCACCTTTGCGAAGAAATTTCGATTTTATTTCGAAAAAACACTTGGCAAATATTGCACAAATGTGATATAATTACGACAAATAGCGTGGGTGAGGCTATGCGCATAATAGCAGGAGAGGCACGAGGACGGAAGCTGTACGCGCCGGGCGGCGAAGATACGCGCCCGACAGCGGACAGGATTCGTGAATCGGTGTTTGGCATTTTGGGCGTGCGCGTGCTTGGCGCGCGGGTGCTGGATCTGTTCGCCGGCACGGGAGCGCTGGCGCTGGAGGCCCTGAGCCGGGGCGCGGACCGCGCCACGCTGGTGGACAGGGACTTCAAGGCGATTTCCTGCATCCATCGCAATGCCGAAGCCGTGCTTGGCGCGCAGGGGCTTGCGCGGGCCGAAATTATTCGCGCCGATTACCGCAGGGCCATTGAGCGCATGCAGGGGAGTTTCGATTTGGTGTTTCTCGACCCGCCGTACCGCATGGAGGCTGCCTATGGCGACGCTTTGGCCCGCCTGCGCGCGCGGGGGCTGCTTTCGCCGGGAGCGACGGTGGTTCTGGAGCGCGCCGAGGCGCGCAATACGCCCCTGCCGGAGGGCTTTGCCGTGCGGGATGGGCGGCTTTACGGCGAGACGCGCGTGGAGTTTATAGGCGAAGGGGAACAAACATGAGGGCGATTTACGCGGGCAGCTTTTCGCCGCCCACGCTCGGCCATTTGGACATTATCCGCCGTGCGGCGGCGTTGTTTGACGAGGTGGTTGTGGCCGTTTTGTCGCAGTCGGAGAAGACGTATCTGTTCTCTCTGGAAAAGCGGCGGGAAATGCTCGCGCGCGTGACGGGGGAGTTGCCCAACGTGCGCGTGGTGGCCGATACGGGCATGCTTGTGGAGTTGGCCCGGCGCGTGGGCGCGGATGTAATTCTGCGCGGCATACGCGACGCCAGCGATCTGCCTCTTGAGATGCAGATGGCTACGGCCAACCGGTCAATCGGCGGTCTGGACACGGTGTTTTTGGTGTGTTCGCCGTCCTACAGTCTTTTGTCGTCGTCGATCGTGCGCGATTGCGCGCGGCACGGCGCGCCGATTGAAGGCATGGTTCCTGCACAGATCGTAAACGATATTTACGCGGCGTGCGCCAAGGCGCCGGATTCAAAAAGGAGTGTGTAAGATGGAGCGCGATCAGGAAAGATTCTATGAGGACGAGTTGGATCCCCGCGAAGATATGGACGCGGAGCAGGAGAGCGACGAGGTCGACGATCTTAAGTTCTTCCTGGAACTGCTCAAACTCATTCGCCTCGCCATCAATGCCGGCGCCAATGTGCCGCTGACGAATAAAAAAATTATTGACGCGGACAAGTGCCTGCGCATCATTGACGACATGGAGAAGAACCTCCCCGACGCGGTGCAGTACGGCATGAAGATGTATAACGAGCGCTCGCGCATTATGAGCAACGCTGAAACGACGGCCATGAACCGCGTTACCAGCGCGGAAATGCGCGCCAACGCCGCCTTGGAAAAGGCCAAGGAGGAGGTTGCGCAGCGCCTTTCGGACGCCGAAAACCGCGCCAACAATATCATTGCTGACGCGCAGGAGCGCGCCGACCACATGTTGGATGAAAGCGAAATTGTGCGCCGCGCCCGCGAGGAAGCGCGCATCATTAAAAACGACGCCCGCGTCGAGGCCAATGAGTTGCGCATCAAGGCCAGCCAGGACGCCTATAAAGTGCTTTCCGCGGTGGAGGGCGAACTTTCCCAGTCGCTCAATACCATCCGCCGCCGCCGCGCTGAGCTGGGCGCTGAGAGCGAATAAAGGCCGTTTTTCACGGTTGCAGTATCGCGCCGTCCATCGCGTTTCTTTGAAATGTTTTCGGGGAAATGCGAGGGACGGCGTTTGTTTTGCAAATAGTCGTCTGTAAAAAATAAAAAGGTACCTTGACAATCCTGGAAAGATGCGCTAAAATACAAAGGTACCAAGCGAATGAAATGATGCGTTGAAAGGATGGAGTTTTATGGAAAATATCGCATATTGCAACGGATGCCCACGGGGCTGTCCCGTAAATGCATTGCACTGCGGCAAAGGGCGCGCCTATCTGGAGGAACAACATCGCGAAGGAAAATTGCTGGAAATACCCCTGCCGGAGCGAATGGAAGAAGCGCAACGCGGCTATGGCCGGGGGCACGGCCAGGGGCATGCAATGCATCCGAATAGAGGCCACGGCAGGCACGGCGAGGAACAGGGCGTTGACCACGATGGCGATTCGACGGACGAAGCGCGAGAATGCAACGACGGCCCGGATTGCGGCATCGACCGCGAAGAGGGCATGCGCTTTCATGCGGATGGAGGACACGGTTACGGGCGTCGCCCGGACAAGGGCCGCGGCTGGCGTGGCGGACAGGGCTTTGAACACGACGATTCGACGGACGAAGCGCATAAATGCAACGACGGCCCGGATTGCGGCATCGACCACGAAGCGGGCGTGCGCTTTCATGCGGATGGGGGACACGGTCGCGGGCGTCGCCCGGACAAGGGCCGCGGTTGGCGTGGCGGACAGGACTTTGAACACGACGATTCGACGGACGAAGTGCGAGAATGCAACGACGGCCCGGATTGCGGCATCGACTGCGAAGCGGGCATGCGCTTTCATGCGGATGGAGGACATGGCTACGGGCATCGCCCGGACAATGGCCGCGGCTGGCGCGGCGGACATGGTTTCGAAGCGGAGGCCTCGGACGACCTCTATGCCCTGATGCGCGCCTGCGGGCATATACTTTATCATCAGGGCGGGCGCAAGAGCGGCCAGGGCCGGATTTTGCGCATACTCTCTCACTGCGAAGCCATGAGCCAGCGGGAATTGCAGGAAGTATTGGGCATTCAGACGGGCTCGCTCAGCGAAATCCTCGCCAAGCTGGAAAACGCAGGCTTTATTGAACGCGAGCGGGATGAGGCCGACCGCCGCCGCAGTGTTGTGCGCCTCACGCCGGCAGGCCGAAACCGCGCGGAGGAATGCTGCCGGAACGGAGAACGCCAGGACATGTTTTCCGCATTGGACGAAGGCCAAAGGGAGCAACTCAAGAAGCTGCTTACCATTCTCCTGGCGGACTGGAAGGCATAGACGCATTGACCCAGGCAGACGTTTTCAAATTCTGAAGAGGCCGAAACCGGTAAGCATTTCACTTTTCCGGACAGAGGGCGGCGATTCAAACCGCCAAAATTATGCCCAAAGCCGGCGCGCCTGTCACGACGGTTTTGTCAACTTCACAAACAGGCAGAGCGTTTGCCCTCGGTTCTTGGAAAACAGAGGTTGACGTTATCCCGTTATCCAAAGAACAGTCGCAAATGCTCTTTCGTCCTGGCAGCATTGGTCCTTGGGTGGCATAGCGCTGCGGCCCATCCCAAACGCGCGCAGGCCGTTGTCAATATTTTGCCCTCTCCAAATCTTTGGAGAGGGCTCAGTGGACTGACAAAGCCTGCGAACGAAAAAATTGCTTGGATGAAGGCGGGAAATCAGGAGCAATTTCTGCTTCCAGTGGATATTTGCCAGGACCTGCGGGGTTGTCAAATGCGTCGCCAAGCGGCAAACTTCGCCCCTTGGCGAAGTTCCCCCCTCAATAAGACTTGCAGCCTGCGGTCGCTTATGTCTGTGCAAGACTCCTTCTCTTGCAGATTGCCCCATCCCTCTGCGGCCTGTTGACTTTGTCAACGCCTGCGCCCTCTTCAAAACTCTAGAGAGGGCCGTTTTCATTTTGGAAGGGCCGGATGCGGATCAGTCTTTGATGATTACGGCAACGAGCACCAGGTCGGTATCTCCGATGCTTTCCACAGAATGGCCATGGCCGGAGAAGGTGGCCATCGAGTCGCCGGGATGGACGATGACTTCCGTATCGTCGTCCATTACGCGGCCTTCGCCTTCCAGGAAGAGGAACATTTCCGTTTCGTTTTCATGCACATGATAGCCGATAGACGCGCCCGGGGCAAGGCGGATTTCAGAAAACAGCCGCGCGTTTGCGGGAAGCTGCTTGCTGGCGGGCGTTAAAAGGGCCGCGCCTGCGCCGCCGCGCATATTTGCGCGCGTTTCGGTTGTCCGTTCGGATTTGCGGGTAATCATGCCTATGCACCTCCTGTGTTTTCCCCATTATAGCATTTTACCGGCGCTCTTACAACGATTTTTACACAATATCAGACAAAAGCATGCAAAGGTGTGTTATAATGTGCCCGTCGGCATTCGCAGGAAGCCGAACAGGGAAAACCGTTGTCAGCAAATCGTAGGGTATCCAAATGCGAACTCGAACGGAGGAATTTGCCATGACTGCAAAACAAGCGACCCGTCAACTCACGCTTACCGCCATGTTCATCGCCCTGGTTGTCCTTTTGGGATTAACCCCGCTGGGCCTCATTCCGTTGGGCTTTATCAATGTAACCATTTTGCATATCCCCGTCATCATCGGCACGCTTGCGCTGGGGCTGAAAGGCGGCGTCGTCCTTGGCCTTGCCTTCGGCATCGTCAGCACGTTGCGCGCCTTCGGCATCCCTCTGCCGGCTTCGGTGCTGGTGTCGAATCTGATAGCGGAAAGCCCGCTCCTGGTAGTGGTGATGAGCATGTTTCCGCGCCTGATGGTGCCGCTTGTAACCTACGGCGTCCACCGTTTGATGGCAGGCCGGGGCGCAAGGCGCTATGTGGCGCTGCCTGTGGCGGCGGTGGCGGGAACGCTGACCAATACGATTCTGTATCTGGGCCTGATGCTGCTGTTTTACGCTTTGACCGCGCTGGATGTCGCGGCGGTGCTCGGCTTGATTGCCGGCACGGGAGCAATCGGGGGTGGGGCCGAGTCCGTCGTCGCCGCTCTGGTTACGACGCCCGTTGTCCTCGCCCTGGAAAAAATTCAGAAGAAGTAGGGGAAAAACCATGATCCTTGCGCTTGACATCGGCAACTCCAACATCAAGGCCGCCTTGTTTGACGGCCTGGAACAAAAGACGTACTTCCGCATTTCCTGCGACCGCAACAAGTCTTCGGACGAATATGGCGTGACGCTGTTGAGCATGCTGCGCCATGCGGGCTTTGGGCCGAAGGACGTGACCGGCATCGTCTTTTCCTCGGTGGTGCCCACCATCAACTTTACCATTGAGCACATGTGCCGCAACTACTTCGACATTGACCCCATGAGCGTGCAGCCCGGCATTAAGACGGGCATCAACATCAAGTACGAAAACCCGCGCGAATTGGGCAGCGACCGTATTGCCAACGCCGTGGCCGCCTATGAACTCTACGGCGGCCCCTGCATCACCATCGACTTTGGCACCGCCACTTCCTTCGGCGTGGTTTCCCGGCGCGGGGAATTTCTGGGCGGCGCCATTTGCCCCGGCATCAAGCTCGCCGCCGACGCCCTCACCGACCGCACGGCCAAGCTGCCCCGCTTCGAGTTGCAGCGGCCGGAGACGGTCATTGGCAAAAACACCGTTGCCAATATGCAGTCCGGCATCGTATACGGCTACATTGGGCAGGTGAGCTACCTGGTGGAGCGCATGAAGCGCGAAATTGGCGCGCCGGACGCCAAGGTGATTGCCACGGGCGGTCTGGCGCTGCTCGTCGCCGATGATTCCAATGTTATCGACGTGCTGGATGGACTTCTGACCCTGAAAGGACTGTGTCTGATTTATGGAAAAAACGCAGGATAAGCTGGCCTGCCGCTATGTGGAAACGCCGATTGGCCCCATGACGCTGGTTGCGGATGCAGGGGCGCTGGTTGAAGCGCGTTTCGGCGGGTTTCCCATTTCGCACGAAAGTCCCGTGCTCGATTGGGCCGAGCGCGAACTTCGCGAGTATTTTGCTCGGCAGCGGCGCGAATTCGACGTGCCGCTGGCCCCGCGGGGAACGCCGTTTCAACTGCGCGCCTGGGAAGAGGTGCGCCGCATTCCCTATGGGGAAACGCGCGCCTATATTGATGTGGCGCGCGCCCTGGGCAATGAAAAGGCCTGCCGCGCCGTGGGCCGCGCCAACAACCGCAACCCCCTGCCGGTGTTCGTGCCCTGCCATCGCGTGCTGGGGCGGGAGGGTTCGCTGGTGGGCTACGCGGGCGGCCTCGCCGCCAAAAAATGGCTTCTGCGCCTGGAGCAGGGCCGATGAGACCGCGCAGGGGCGTGGAGGACGGCTATGCCCAGATTTGAGGGAATTGTTGAAAAAATTACCTTCCGCAACGAGGAAAACGGCTTTACCGTGGCGCAGGTAAAACTTGAGGGCGGCGAGCGCCTGGCCGCTGTGGGAGCGATGCCGCTCCTGCTGGCCGGGGAGCGCGCCGCCTTTGAGGGCGAAATGGTCGAACATCGCGAGTATGGGCGGCAGATTCGCGTTACCTGGGTGGATTCCGTGCGCCCGGAAAGCCTGGACGGCATCGAAAAATACCTCGCTTCCGGGCTGATTCGCGGCGTGGGCGAGGCCACGGCGCGCCTGATTGTGGAAACCTTCGGCCCCCGCACACTGGATGTGCTGGAGGCCGAGCCGCAACGCCTGACGGAAGTGCCTGGCATCGGGGAAAAGCGCGCCGCCATGATCGCCCTGAGTTTTCAGGAGCACAATCAAATGCGCGGCGCGATGATGTTTTTGCAAAAATATGGCCTGACGCCGGCCATGGCGGCGCGCGTTTACCGCGTATTTGGCGACCGCGTGGAGGCCGTGGCCCGCGAAAATCCCTACCGCCTGGCCGACGAAGTGGAGGGCGTGGGCTTCAAAACCGCGGACCGCATGGCGCTGGCGATGGGCTTTTCCCTTTCCAGCGAATTTCGCCTGCAAAGCGGCCTGCGCTACGCGCTGCGCGAGGCGGCCGCCGCCTCGGGGCACATGTATCTGCCCCTGACGGTTCTGGTAGAGCGCGCCCGGCAAATGCTGGGCGCGGACGAGGATTTGGTGGACAACGCCCTGCGCGGCCTGATCCTTTCCGGCGGCTTGGAGGCCGAGGACATGGACGGCGAAACGGCGGTGTATCTGCCCTGGTACCATGAGGCTGAAAGCGACGCCGCCTACAGGCTTTCGCGCCTTTTGCGGTCGTTTGACGGCGCGGCGGAGACGGGCCGGGCGGAGGAAGCCATCGCCGAGGTTGAGGAAGAAGAGGACATGCGCCTGTGCGCGGAGCAGCGCGAGGCCGTGCAGGCCGTGGAGCGCGAGGGCGTGTTGGTCATTACCGGCGGGCCGGGCACGGGCAAGACCACTACGCTTAAGTGTATCCTCCGCCTGCTGGACGGCATGGGCGGCGCGGAATTGTGCGCCCCTACGGGCCGGGCGGCCAAGCGCATGAGCGAAGCCACGGGCCGCAACGCGCGCACCATTCACCGCCTGCTGGAATACGCGGGCGAGGACGGACGCTTTTTGCGGGACGAGCACAATCCGCTGGACTGCGCCGCCGTGGTTGTGGACGAGATGAGCATGGTGGACATCTTCCTGTTTCGCGCCCTTTTGCGCGCGCTCACGCCGGGCACGCGGCTGGTGATGGTGGGGGACAAGGATCAGCTTCCCTCCGTAGGCGCGGGCAATGTGCTGGGGGATATTCTCGCAAGCGGCGCGGTGCCCGCGGTGACGCTAAGCGAGGTCTTCCGCCAGGCGGCCTCCAGCATGATCGTGCGCAACGCGCACCGCATCAACCGCGGCGAATACCCGGAAGTGCGCACGCGGGATACGGATTTTTTCCTCGAGCGCAAGGAAAGTATGCGCGCGGCGGCCGAGGCGGTGGTCAAGCTGGTCACTACGCGTTTGCCGCGCTATTTGGGGGTGGAACCCCTGCGGGGCATACAGGTGATGGCCCCTATGAAGCGCATGGACGCGGGCGTGTACGCCCTCAACGCCGCCCTGCAATCCGCCCTCAACCCGCCCAGCCCCGATAAACGCGAATTGCGGCGCGGCGAAACGGTATTCCGCCTCGGCGATAAGGTTATGCAGGTGAAAAACAATTACGACTTGGAATGGCGGCGCGGCATGGAGCACGGCGTAGGCGTGTTCAACGGCGACATCGGCTACATCGTCGAGGCGGACGCGCGTGGAGAAGAAGTGGTTGTGGAATTTGACGACGGCCGCGTGGCGGCGTATGGGCTGGCAGAGTTGGAAGAGCTGGAACTTGCCTACTGCATGAGCGTGCACAAAAGCCAGGGCAGCGAATTTGACTGCGTGGTATTGCCTCTGGTCAGTGGCCCGCGCATGTTGATGACCCGCAACCTGCTCTATACGGCGGTGACGCGCGCCCGGCGGCTGGTTGTGGTGGTCGGCCGGGAAGCGTGCATGCGCGCCATGGTGGACAACAACTACATAGACCGCCGCTTCAGCGCGCTGGACAAGCGCCTGGCGGCCTGGTTGACGAATTGACGGCTTTCGCGGTATAATGGGAAGGCGGCCGTCCGCGTCCGTGATTGCAAGTCGATGCCAGTCGCAGGCGAAACGACCCACGTAAGCGGGAAAAATTCCCGTGAGCATGGTGCGGCTT
>CAJFUU010000142.1 GCA_904420265.1 uncultured Clostridia bacterium | reverse complement strand
GAAGTAGCGGATGGGCACGATGACGCGAACCTGTATCTCCCCACGCACCCCGCTGCCGTCCGCAGCCGTCGCGTAGACCGTGACTTCACCTTCACGCACGGCTGTAACATAGCATATGGAAGAATCACTGTAATAACGACCAGAAGCATAACCGCTTACGGAAACGCTCCAAGTAAAGGCCTGCGAAGCCGCCAGCGTTCCATCGGCATTATAAGAAACCGCTTTAAGGTCGACGCTGGGCTCGCCGATGCCGATTTCCAATACGCCTTCAAAGTCCTCTTCGCCCTGCGGCGTGATGACAATATACGGCTCGGCAGCCTTTTCCTGCGTGTAATCGGCGCACAGATCGAGCGTGTTGCCAGTGATATTGGCTGCGGACAATACCTCCATCAGCGCTTCATACGTCAGGGAGGCCCCGGGCGTAAAGGAGATACCGTCCATCCAGGCCTCGTTTTGCACGCCGCGCCAGAGAACGGAATAGCCATTGCGCTCGGTCGGTTGGGGAAGCGTTTGCGCATTTTCGCCCTCGCGCAGTTGCAGGCTGCCAACCAGGGTCATATCCCAGGTTTCCTCGTCGGCGCGTTCATAGAAATTGATGACAAATTCCGCCGCCGAGGGCGCTTCTTCAGAGGCAGAAATGTAGAGGTAAACATCCTCGGAAGCGATTTCATTTTCCAGCGCCAGAAGGTGCAACTCATCATAGGTCAGGCTCGTTTTGCCCGCCGCCAACGGAACGGATACGTTGGAATCCGTTTCGCTGGAAAGCACCCAAACCGCGCCGTCGGGCAATACGTCCGGCAGCGTCCGGGCAAGTTGCGGCTCGTCCGGGCTGAAGGTGAGCACATCGGACGAGGCGAGATTTTCGGAATTGAAATTACCGCTCTCACGGTAAAAGGAGAGGACATATGTAGGCAGCGCATTGCCGGCCTCATAGGTGGAACGCAGCATGACCTCCACCACGCCGGAGGCATTGGTGGCGGTATACGGGCCGGCGCCGATAATGTCTTCATAGGAGAGGGAGGTTTTTTCCGCCGCGGCGACAGGGCGCGGTTCGCCCTCGCCGGAAGCGTTTACGCTGGCCCAACCTGTGAATACGTAATCGTCTCCGCCGGAAACGGCCGGCAACGTCAGGGAAGAACCGCCTTCCACAAGTGCGGCCTCCAGAAGGCGTTCACGGGTATAGCCATCGTAGATTTCGACATAGAGCAACCCCAGCGGTTCGCCGGCGCGCACGCTTTCTTCGTACAATGCCGCGTCTTCGGGGCTGAGCAAGCTGGCCTGCGCGGGAAGTTCCAGCTCAAGCGTGTTTGGCATTCCCTCAGGCACGGTGCTTGCCTCGGGAATAGCGCTCGTTTCGGGCACGGCACTTGTCTCAGGCACAGCGCTTGTCTCGGGTACGGTGCTCGCCTCAGGTACGGCGCTTGTTTCAGGCACAGCGCTCGTTTCGGGCACAGTGCTCGTTTCAGGCACGGCGCTTGTTTCAGGCACAACGCTTGTCTCGGGTGTGACGCTCGTTTCAGGCGTCGTGCTTGTCGCAGGGGAACCGGTTTCGCCCGTTTCTGCACTGGCCGGGGCCGTCTCCGGTTGCGTTGGAGAGACGCCGCCGGCAGAAGCCGTCTGCGGCGTATCAAACGTCGCCGATTCCACATGGATGACGGGCTCGCCCTCCGACACTGCCGGCAACGAGGCCAGCAACATCAGCAGTGCGAGCGCAAGACTCATGATCCGTTGAAAGCGTTTCACCAGAGATTTCCTCCCATACTCCCATTGGTATTTTCAGGATATATCTGAAGCAAATATATCACAAGTGTGACGAAAAGTCAACAATTTAGAGAAGGATGGAGATATTTAATTTGCCTGTAGATACAAAAAACGCGCCGCCGGAAAGGCCGCGCGCCAGGGAAGGGGATTCGTCAGTCCAGGTCGAGCATTTTGGCGCGGATGCCGTCCAGGGCGTCCAGCGCGGAGACCATGCCTTCCAGCTTGTCCTTTTCGCCGCAAACCTGCAGCATGATGATGCCGTCGTCTGAACAGTAGTTTTCGTTGGTTTCATGCAGGCCGACGCGCAGCTTGATATTGCAGCCATACTTGGTGAGCAAGTCCTGCAGCTTTCCGGCGTTGGCGACGCGATGGTTGACGCGGATGCCGACGATGTAGCAATGATCCATGGAAACATACGCTCCTTTCCGAATTCTTTCATTATTATTATACCCCGGCCGCGACGTTATGCAAAGGCGCTTTTTGTACCGGTCGCGTTATTTTTCTGCGGAGACGCGCAAACCCCTTGACAGATAAAGGCGGCATATTATAATTGATATGTCAATTGTTGATATGTCAATTATTTTAATGCAAGGGAGGAATGGTTGTGAAGGAAACGATGCACATATTGCTCTATCGCGCTTTTCACGCCCAGCGCAATATTCTGCGTCCCTGCATGCGCCAGCTTGGCCTGGGGGCCGGGCAGCCGAAAATCGTCGTTTATCTGGACGAGCACGGCCCCTGCCGCCAGCGCGATTTGGCAGACTATTTCGAAGTGGATCCCGCCGCGATTTCGCGAATGCTGGAATCGCTGGAAAAGGGAGGCTTTGTTACCGTCGCGGCCGACGAAAACCACCGGCGCTGCAACCTGGTGAAGGCCACCGAACGCGGCCGGCAAGCGGGCCAGACCTGGTTGGAAAAGTGCGCGCAGGCTGAGGAAATCATGTTGCAGGGGTTCGCGCCCGAAGAGCGCGAGGCCTTTCGGGACTACCTGATTCGCGCGCGCGATAATTTTGCAAACTGGAGGGAAGAACACCCATGCGAGACCTGAAGCGCCTGTTTGGCTATCTTGGGCCTTATCGCCGGGATATGATTATCGGCATGCTCCTGGTGGTGGTGGAAACGTGTTTTGAACTGGTCATTCCGGTGTTGATGTCGCAGCTTATCGACGTGGGCGTGAAGCAGCGGGACGTGTCCTATATCCTGCAGAAGGGCGCGCAGATGGGCGTTTGCGCAATTCTCTCTCTGATCACCGGCCTGCTTTACGCGCGCTTTGCCGCCCGCGCCGCCTATGGATGGGGCGCGCGCATCCGCGAGGCGGAGTTTGAGCGCGTGCAGGAATACGCTTTTTCCAATATCGACCACTTCGCCGCGTCCTCGCTGATTACCCGCATGACCACGGACGTAACCGTTTTGCAAAACGCCATCAACGGCGGCTTCCGCCCCCTGGCGCGCGCGCCGATGATGCTGATTCTGGGCCTGGGCTTTTCGTTTGCGATGAATCCGCGCCTGGCGGTGGTGTTTTTTGTATGCGCGCCGGTTCTGGCGGTGGCGCTGGCGCTGATTTTGCGCAAAATCGCCCCGATGTACAGCGTTTTGCAGCGCGCCGTGGACGCGCTGAACAACGTTGTCCAGGAAGGGCTCACGGCCATCCGCGCCGTCAAGGCTTTCGTGCGCGGAGAATATGTGGAAGAGAAATTTGCAACGGCCAATGCCGCTTTGATGCAGACCAGCCAGAAAACCTTCCATTATGCCACGCTCAACCTGCCCGCCTTCCAGATTTGCATGTATACCTGCGTGGTGCTGATTATGTGGTTCGGCGGCAATATGATTCTGGGCGGCGCCCTGCAGGTGGGCGAATTGACCGGCTTTTTGAGCTATGTGCTGCAGGTAATGAATTCTCTGATGATGCTCTCCAACGTGTTTCTGCTGGTTACGCGCTCCCTGGCCAGCGCCAGCCGCGTCAGCGAGGTGCTGGATGAAAGCATCGCCTTTTCCTCGCCGGAAGACGCCGTCGAAGAGGTGCCGGACGGCAGCGTGGATTTTGAAAACGTTTCTTTCAAATATCACGAAGACGCGCGGGAATACGCGCTCAGCGGCGTAAATCTGCACATTCCCGCCGGCCAGACGGTGGGCGTTCTCGGCGGCACCGGTTCGGCCAAGAGCACGCTGGTGCAACTCATCCCCCGCCTCTACGACGTCACCGAAGGCGTCGTGCGCGTCGGCGGCCACGATGTGCGGGAATACGACCTCCGCGCCCTGCGCGACGCGGTGGGCATCGTCCTGCAGAAAAACGTGCTTTTTTCCGGCACTGTGCGCGATAACCTGCGCTGGGGCGACCCCAACGCCGACGATGAGACGCTGTGGGAGGCCTGCCGCGCCGCCTGCGCCGACGACTTTCTCAAAAATATGCCCAAGGGCCTGGATACGGATTTGGGCCAGGGCGGCGTGAACGTCTCCGGCGGACAGAAGCAGCGCCTGTGCATCGCCCGCACGCTGCTCAAACGCCCGAAAATACTGATTTTCGACGATTCCACCAGCGCCGTCGATACTGCCACCGAGGGCAGAATCCGCGCCGCGCTGGCGAAGATTCCCAATGTGACGAAGATCATCATTGCCCAGCGCGTCACCTCCGTGATGGAAGCGGACTGCATTTACATCCTCGAAGACGGGCGCGTGCATGCTTCGGGCACGCATGCGCAGTTGCTGGCTTCGGATCCCATCTATCAGGAAATTTACGCCTCGCAGATGAAAGGAGGGATGGCCGATGGCGCGGCAGTTTAGCGGAAAACGGCCCAAGGACTTGCGCTATACGGTTGGCAAGCTGCTTTCCTACATGGGCCGGCACAAGTTGCTTTTGCTGGCGGTGGCCGTGCTGGTTTCCATCAGCGCTCTGGCCAATCTTCTGGGCACCTATATGATTCGCCCCGTTGTCAACGACCTGGTCAACGGCGATTTGGGGGCGCTGGTGCACGGCGTAGTGCTCACCGCCTGCATCTATCTTGTGGGCGCGCTGTGTTCCCTCGGCTATACGCAAACCATGGTCAAGGCGGCCCAGAAGGTGCTCTACGATATTCGCCGCGACCTGTTTTCCCACCTGCAAACCCTGCCCCTGCGCTTTTTCGACACGCGGCGGCACGGCGACATCATGAGCTATTTCACCGGCGATGTGGATACCATTTCCGACGCCCTCAACAACAGTTTTTCCATGCTCATCCAGAGTTTTATACAGGTTGTGGGCACGTTGGTGATCCTCTTTATCCTCAACTGGCGGTTGTCCATGTTCGTTGTGGTGGGCTATATAACCATGTTTCTCTACATCCGCTACAGCGGCAAACGCAGCAAGGCCTACTACAGCGTCCAGCAGGAAAGCCTGGGCGAACTGAACGGCTATATCGAGGAAATGGTCGCCGGGCAGAAGGTCGTCAAGGTCTTTAACCATGAGGACAAGTGCCTGGAGGATTTCCGCGCCCGCAACGAAGCGCTGCGCAAGTCCGGCCAGGGCGCGCAAAGTTACGCCGCCACCATGGTTCCCGCCGTCGTAACCATTTCCTATATAAATTATGCAATTGTGGCCGTGTTTGGCGGTTTGCTGGCCCTGCAGGGGCTGGCCGATGTAGGCGCGCTGGCCAGCTACCTGGTGTTTGTGCGCCAGGCGGCCATGCCGATCAACCAATTCACCCAGCAATCCAACTTCCTGCTGGCGGCGCTGGCTGGCGCGGAACGCGTGTTCCAGGCCATGAATCAGCCCTCGGAGGTCGATAAGGGCACGGTGCGCCTTGCCCGCTCCGAGGACGGCAGGGGATGGGACTGGCTGCGCGAAGACGGCACGCGCACGCCGCTGAAGGGCGATGTGCGCTTTGAAAACGTGGATTTCGGCTACGAGCCCGGCCAGCTCATCCTGCACGATATATCGCTCTACGCGCGGCCCGGCCAGAAGATTGCCTTCGTGGGCTCCACTGGCGCGGGCAAGACCACCATCACCAACCTCATCAACCGCTTTTACGACGTGCAGGGCGGACGCGTGGTTTACGACGGCATCGACGTGCGCGACATCCGAAAAGACGATTTGCGGCGCTCGCTGGGCATTGTTTTGCAGGACACGCATCTGTTTAGCGGCACCATTGCCGACAACATACGGTTTGGAAAACTCGACGCCACCCAGGAGGAAGTCGAGCGCGCCGCGCGCATTGCCAATGCGGATTCGTTCATCCGCCGCCTGCCGCACGGCTACGACACCATGGTTACGGCCGACGGCGCCAGCCTTTCGCAGGGCCAGCGGCAACTGCTGGCCATTGCCCGCGCCGCGGTGGCCGACCCGCCCGTGTTGATTCTGGACGAAGCCACCTCCTCCATAGACACCCGTACCGAAGCCCTGATTGAAAAGGGCATGGACGGCTTGATGGAAGGCCGCACCGTTTTTGTCATCGCGCATCGCCTCAGCACCGTGCGCAACGCCGACGCCATTATGGTGTTGGATCACGGCCGCATTGTCGAGCGCGGCGACCACGAGGACCTGCTTCGGCAGAAGGGAATGTATTACCAACTCTATCATGGCATGTTCGAGCTCAGTTAGACGAACCGTTCCGCCCGCGCCCTGTACCGGACGCGGGCGGATTTTTACATGAAAACCGACGGGATTTCCGAAAATATTGCCTGCCGTATGCGCGGAGACGATGAACTGGTTTCATTGCAAAAAACCGGCGGGGATTGAAGATTTTGAGGCTTTCGGGCTGTAAGGTTAAAGCGTGTCTCGCGTCTGCAAAGGCTCCACAGCGGTTTTTATCGGCCCCTCTACGCGCGGCCGCTTGATGCGTCCCTGCTGCCTGTCATCCGCCCGGAGTATATAAACGCGTTCTGGATGGAGCGGGTGGTTTTGCCGCCTTTGCCCAATGCGCAATCGCTTGGGAGCGTGACTGCTTGCAGGCGATTTGGCGCGTTCCTGCGCGCCGGAATCGTCGGTCGAATGAATCTTCGCTGTGTTTCCCTCTGTCGCCCTGCCGAGCGCAGAAATTGACGCAAATCCCGATGATTCGATTTGCGCAGGCACGCGCCGGGGTTGTTTGAAAATCCCTGAAAAGGCGCTTTGGGCGGCTTTTTTTGTTAATTTGGCGCTGCAAATTCTTGGCTTGGAGCCACGGGACCCGCGAATTTTCTGTGGAAGCTGACAAAACTTCCTTTGAAATTGCGGTTTTTCCCAACTGACCCTGACAGGCGAAAGCGTTTTGTTGCCGGCACTAATCTTCCACTGTGATTTCTATTGGAGTGCATTTTCCGCCGTTGCAAGCGCTTTCTGAAACGCTGCAGGCCGCCACGCCCAGGCGCACGGACATTTGCGCCCGCAAAACGATTTTATCGCCGGGCCTTGAAAGGGGCCGCCTGACGGCAATTTTCCCATTGGGTTCGACCACCGTGTGCATAAACAAATTGATCGGCCGGATGATCGGCCGCGTTTCGCCCAAACAGCGGTTGATATTGTCCAGACAGTTTGGATGCCCATCTCCGTTTTGATAAAAGAATGCGTACATTTCCGGGCGGCAGCATGGATGCAGCAGGTCGTGTTCGCCAACGTCGTCTTCGAGAATTTCAAACATGGGGCGATAGAGGTTGGAATAAATGCAGTCTCCCACGTTCAGGCGCAGCGATTCATTGCAATCTATGGTAACGCCCGGTGAAACGAATTCGCCGGCGTTCCCTGCCCGCTCGGCGAAAAAATCAACGACTTGTTCGCCTTCCAAATCCATTACGGAAATGCGCTGCCCTTTTTCTACGTCAATCGCGCGGCCACAGCACGCATCAATCCTGTACGTTTGTTTCATGCCTGCCTCCACCCGTTTTTTCCATGATAGCACACGATTGCGCAAATGGGCAAGCATATGGACGTTAAGGGAATCGCTTTTGCGGCCGGGTTAAGCGTCGGGGCGCAAATCCTGGATTTGGACGCCGTCTCCCCGGGCGAACGAAAATGCAGCCACGGCGGCGTCAGAGCGCGAGCAAAGCCGCAAGCGCAAGAATTGCATGCCCAAAAAGCCAAGAGGGAGCATTTTTGCTTTCTGCGGCGCATTTGCCAAGCCCTGCGGGATAGCCAAATTCAGCCGCAGGACGATAACCTTGTCAGGATGCGCAAAGTTTCAGGGCGCAGACAAAACCCGCAAATGCAAGAATTGCCCTGATTAAAGAAGAAATCAGAGGCAATTTTGCTTCCTGCGTCAACTGTGCTGGCAGCCTGCGGCCGCTTGCGTCTGTGCAAGATACCTTGCCTGGAAGTTTTTTCTTGTCGCGCACTGTCGCCTTTGTCGACATCCTGATGCCGCCAAGGCGCCAGGCCCTTCCTTGGATGCGGGGGAGAAAGGGCTTTTGCCTCCCGCAGCCCGCGAAAAAAGCGGGTTTCGACGCATTTCAGCATTGACTTCAACACGTATGCTTGTTAGAATAAAAGTTACAAGGTAAAACAGCAAGCGCACCGGGCGACAGGCCTTCCGTTCGCCCGGGACGGGCGGAGGCAACATGGGGGAAGCATGGACGCATGGACGCGGACGTCTGGCCGGGGCTGCGGCTCTGGGCCTGGCCGTGCTGCTTACATTGCTGGCCATTGCGGCCTCTGTGTCAATCTACCCCGAGGCCACCGGCAGCGTTACCTTTGAAAGCGGCGGCGCTACGCTCGACGCCAGCAATGCCGACGAGGGATACGTTATGGTAAAAATGCAGAGCGAGAAGGCGCTGAAAGTGCGCATTACCGGCCTCAACCAATATACCTACGATCTCGACGGCGACGGGGAATACGACGTTTATCCCCTGCAGGACGGCGACGGAACCTACACCGTGGTGGTTTACGAGCAGGTAGAGGGAACCAGCTACGCCCAGGTGCTTTCCCAATCCGTCGAAGCGGCGATGGCCGACGCAAACGCGCCCTTCCTGGCCCCCAACCGCTACAGTTGGTATACGCGCGACAGCGCCGTCGTCAGCCTTTCCGATGAATTGCTCGGCGGCCTTGGCAGCGACCGGGAAAAGGCCGAAGCCGCATACGAATATGTGGTTTCCAATATGACGTATGATTACATGAAGGCGGTCATGGCGGTGGGCGGGCAAATCAGCGGCTATGTGCCGGACCTGGACGAGGTGCTGGAAACCAAAACCGGCATCTGTTTTGATTTTGCCGCCCTGATGTGCGCCCTTCTGCGCGCGCAGGGCGTTCCCACGCAGATGGTCATGGGCTATGCCGATACGACCTACCACGCCTGGAACAACGTTTATCTCGACGGCGAATGGACGCGCTTTGACGCGACGGCCGCCGTGACGCATGCCGATATCAAGCAATACACGGAGGAGGCGGTATATTGACATCCGCAAAAAAGGCTCCCGCCCGCTTAAACGCCGAGGAAACGGCCCTGTTTTGTGCGCAGGCGGCGATGGTGCTCAAAAGCGGCCTTTCGCTTACCGACGGCCTGGCGGCGCTGTGCGAGGACTTCCGCGAGACGCGCGCCGGCGCGTTGCTGGGCGACTTGGCCCGGGAAATTGAGAATACCGGTTCCCTGAGCGCGGCGCTGGAGCATGCGCCCGTTTTGCCGCCATATGCCGCGCGCATGGTGCGGGTGGGCGAACAGTCCGGCAAGCTGGACGATGTGCTCGCCGCCCTGGGCGACGCTTATCTGCGGGAAGCGCGCGTGCGGCGCAACATGCGCCAGGCGGTGCTGTATCCGGCCATTCTTACGCTGATGATGGGCGCGGTGATCGCGGTGGTGGTATTTTGCGTCATGCCCGTATTTTCGCGGGTGCTGCGCTCTCTGGGCGCGGGCATGGGCGCCGCCGCCGAGGGCGCGACGCAGGCGGGCATGGCCATCGGCGTGGCGGTGTTGGTTCTGGTAGGCGTTTTGATTGTGGCGGCGGCGGTCGTGGCGGTACTTTTGCGCACAGGCCTGCGCGCGCGCGTTTTAAATTGGTTGAGCGCGCGCCTGCCGGTGGTGCGGCGCGCGGCGGCTTCGCTCATCGCCGAGCGCTTCGCCTCGGCGATGACCATGCTCGTCGGCAGCGGCTATCCCATCGAAGACGCGCTGCCCCTGGTAGAGGAACTGTCCGGCACGGATACAATGCGCGAAAAAGTTGCGCGCGTAGAACAGGGGTTGTCCCAGGGCCGGTCCTTCAGCGACGCCGTGGCCGATGCGGGCGTGTTCGACGCCCTGCACGCGCGCATGCTGCGCGCCGGCGCGGCGGCAGGCCAGGTGGACGGCGTGCTTGCCCGTCTGGCCGACATCTACCACGAACGCTTTGACCGGGAGGTTTCCAACGCCGAAGCGCTCATCGAGCCAGTGTTGGTGGCGCTGCTGGCCCTTGTGGCCGGGGCGATCCTGCTTTCGGTGATGCTGCCCCTGGCCGGCATACTCTCCTCAATGCTTTAGCGTGTGTTTGAATATTTCCCGAGAGGCAATTCCGGCGCCTTTCGCGCCATTTTGGCGCTGCGAATTCTTCACAGGAACAGGCGGAGAATCCCCTCGAAATGGCGAATTTTCTCCTTTTCAAACACACGCCGGGGTTTGCAAACTTTTGGCGGCGCGCTTTCGGAGCCTCCCTGGCCGTTGCATCGCTGCGAGTTTTTGACTTGGCCCTTCAGGGGAGCTCGCTGCTGAAACGAGCGGAGAAATCCCGCAAAAGGCAGGGTTTCCCGCTTCAAACAGGCTCCAGGCCGCCTGTCCGAGCGGCTGTGGGCGGGGAGGGCCGCTTGCGCGGGAGAGATGCGGCGCGACGAGGCGCTTGCTGCGCTTCCCTGACAGGCGTCATGCCCCGAAAATCCCAGCGGTTTTGCCTGCGCACACGCGCTGTATGAGCGGTTTGAAAACACCATGCGCTTTCGGCGTTTTTGCCGCCCCGGCGCCGCAGGTTCTGCAATTTCTTCGCGTGAAGCGGGAAACCCCCTGCGAAATTGCGGATTTTCCCTTTCCAACCCACCCTTGGGCTGGTTCCGGAAATTTGCGCCGCGGTTTGTCCGGACAGGCAAAGCGATTCGGAATCCTGGCTTGGCCGCATCCTGTCTCGCTTGTCTGGCGGGAAGGACGCTTTTGCAGCGGCGCGTTTTCGCCCGGAAAGGACAGGTATTCCGGCAAATTCGCATGTTTGCGGCAGACACGCGATTTCATGCGCCCGGTTGCCGCGGGTTCGGTCTCTCCCGCAAAAGGCTATATTTTGCGGTGTGCGCGAAGGACATGCATTTGAATAACACATTGGCGGAGGCGCTTATGAAAAAATACGGATGGCTCGTCGCCCTGTGCGTGATGGCGTTGATGGTAGGCGCGTTTTACGGCGTGGCCACGCTCAATGCGCGGCGCAACGCCGATGAACAGCGCGCCCTTCTGGAAGAGACGATCACCCGCGCCATGGTCACCTGCTATGCGCTCGAGGGGCGTTATCCGTCTTCGCTTGCCTATCTTGAGGAAAACTACGGCGTGGTGGTGGATGAAGCGGCCTACGCCGTGTTCTTCTCCAGCTTTGCCGACAACGTGTTGCCCACGGTGCGCGTGGTGGCGCGCGGGGAGGGGGGCGGCGCATGAACCGGCGGCGATTTGGGCTGAGGACGGCCAGCGGGCTGAGCATCTTTTTGTGCGTGGCGATTTTCGCGCTGATGGCGCTGCTTACGGTGGTGCTGGGCGCGGGCGTCTATCGCGCTGTGGTGGAGCGCGCCCAGTTCAACCATGAAGCCCGCACGGCAATCGCCTACGTCACCGGAAAACTGCGCGCGCACACGGGTGAAATCCGCTTGGAGCAGACAGATGACGGCGAGGATTTGCTGGTGCTTTGCGAAGAGATTGGCGGTCGAGACTATGAAACGCGCATCTATGCCCACGAGGGCGGCTTATATGAGGTGTTTACCGCTGCGGAACTGGAGTTTGCGCCCGCGGCGGGACAGCGCATCGCCGAGGTTGAGGCGCTTGCGTTGACGGTGGAAGAAAATCTGGTCGGCATTGCCGTGACGGTCGACGGCGAGGAATATGCGTCGTCTGTGGCGCTGAAGGGGTAGCCCTTTCGCGCGCCGGCCACGCCAATACGCTTTGGGAGGGAAAGAGCATGCGGGAAAGCGGTCGAACAAAGGCCATGCTCTGCGAATTGCTGATCGTGGCGTTGTTTCTGGCGCTTTCTTCGGCGACGCTTCTGCAGCTGTTTGCAGCGGCCGACAGCGCCAGCCGCGAGAGCGTGGCTCTGACGCGGGCTGCCATGCTGGCGCAGGATGCGCTTGAGCGCCTCTGCGCCGGCGAGGAATTGGAAGCGCGGCAAGAACGCGTCGTAGCAGGAGAGGCGTATACCGTGGCCGTGGACGTGCAAACGCAGAACGCCGACGGCGGCGATTTGTACACATATACCGTGACCGTCGAATGCGAAGGCGAGGAAGTTATCCGCATGCAGACTGCTTGCTATCGGCCGGAAGGGAGCGAACCATGAGCAATTCTGGAAGGATCGGCCCCGGCGCATCGACAATTCTGATGATTCTGGCCGTGCTGGTGATGACCATGCTGGGCGTGCTGGCGCTGACTGGCGCGCGCAATGATTTGACCATGAGCCTCCGCATGGAGCAGGCTGCGCAGGCGTATTATGCGGCGGAAACGGAGTTCAGCCGGTGGACGATGGAATTGGACAATGAACTCATCGCCCTGCGCAAACAGGCAGGGGAGGATGCGGAAACCTATGCGCGCCTGGTGCGCGAGCGCTGGGATGTGACGGTAGGCGACGCCCTGGATTATAGCGCTCCGGTGGATGAAACGCGCCTGTGGCACGCGCGGGTGCAAATTCTGCCCTTGTCGGAGACAGACCGTTTTTTGGTCGTCAGCAGCGCCTTGGAGGCAAACCCCGAGGCAGGAGGCGAAAGCGGGGAAGAATGGTCGCTGATCGCTTGAAAGTGGGCATAAATACATAGAATTCGGTCTGTTTTTACAAAAAGAAACTAAATCCTGTTTTATATGTATATAAGGAGGTTGCCGATGGACGTGGATTGCGTGGAACGCGTTTCGATTACAGATATGGGAGACGACGCGGCGCTGGTGGAACTGCTTCGGCGGGCCCTTTCCCTGCGCGCGTCGGATTTGTTCATCGTCCCCGGCGCGCCGGTAACGGTCAAGCGCGACGGCCGGTTGCTGCCGCTGACGCAGGAGCGCCTGATGCCCAAGGACACGCGACGGCTGATTCTCGAAATTTACCGCCGCACAGACGGCCGCAGCAGCGATGCCCTGGAGCGCAGCGGCGACGACGATTTCTCCTTTTCCATACCGGATGTCAGCCGCTTCCGCTGCAACGCCTATCGCCAGCGCGGCACACTGGCCGCGGTTTTGCGCGTGGTGCCCTTCGGCCTGCCGGACGCCGCCGCGCTCAACATTCCCGAGGCGGTGACCTCCCTTGCCGATATGCGCCGCGGGCTTGTCCTGGTCACCGGTAGCGCTGGCAGCGGAAAAAGCACGACGCTGGCCTGCCTCATCGACCGTATCAACCGCACGCGCATGGAGCACATTGTCACCATTGAGGACCCCATCGAGTTCCTCTACCCACACCGTCAAAGCATCGTCAGCCAGCGCGAGGTGGCCCACGATACCGAGAGTTTCGCCACGGCGCTGCGCGCTTCGCTCCGGCAGGCGCCCGACGTGATTCTGCTGGGAGAAATGCGCGATTATGAAACCATTCATACGGCGCTGACAGCCGCTGAAACCGGCCATCTGCTTTTCTCCACGCTGCACACAGTGGGCGCGGCCAAGACCATCGACCGCCTTATCGACGTTTTTCCCGCGCAACAGCAGCAACAGGTACGCATACAACTTTCCATGGTTTTGCAGGCGGTTGTATCCCAGCAACTTGTGCCCGGCAAGAACGGCGGCCTGTTCCCGGCCTTTGAGATTATGCGCGTCAACCGCGCCGTGCGCAACATGATTCGCGAAAGCAAGGTACACCAGTTGGACAACGTCATTGCCTCCGGCGCCGCAGAGGGCATGCGCGCTATGGACGCCGACCTGTACAGGCTTTGCGCATCCGGACAGATCGCGCGCGACACAGCACTGCTCTACGCCATACAGCCGGAGACGCTGGAGCGCAGGCTGGCAGAAAACAAACTTTAGTCGTTATTTCGGTAAAAATCCAAAGTCTGTTTATGTAACGATAAATTAAAGAAATGCTATGTAAAAAATTAAACGCTCATGACATTTTGCGGGCAATTTGTGCTATAATAATAACATTATCCGGCGCAACTGACAGGTGTTTTTTGGGCAAGCTGTCGCATGGACAAACCGTCGGCCAGCGTGCTATACTATATAGCTGTATTTTCGCTTTTCGTGTAAGTGCTTTTGCGTGCTTGCCGCTTGGGAAAGGAGGGATATAAGCGGTGGCCAAAAACGTACAAATCAAAATGCTTGGCGGCTTTCATATTTTTGCCGACGATGTCGTTTGCGACGGCAAGATTGGAAAGACCAAGAAAGGCAGCATGCTTTTACAGTACCTGATTTTGCAGCGCGGCAAAAGCGTGCCTTACATAGAACTCTACGAGGCCCTTTGGCCCAACGACGAATCCAGCAACCCCGAAAACGCCCTCAAAACGCTGGTAAGCCGCACGCGCACGCTGCTGGCGACCATCAGCAAGGAACTGCCCGCCTGTATCGGTACCAGCCGCGGCTCGTACCGCTTTGTTGCCATCGAAAATTGCGAGGTGGATGTCTACGAATTTGAAAACCTCTGCGATGAACTGACCGAGCTTACCGGCCTGGATAACGCCGCGCGGGAGAAGTTTACGCGGCTTTTGATCATCTACACGGGCGATCTTTTGCCCTATGGCGCAGGCGAAACCTGGGTGGTGCCGCGCAGCGTCGATCTGCATAACCGCTACATGAAGGCCGTATACAAGTATATCGACCTTTTGCGCGAGGCGGAGGACTACGACGAAATTATCCGCGTCAGCCGCGTGGCGCTCGACATTGACGCTTTCGACGAGCGGCTGCACCTGGATTTGATGGACGCGCTGGTCAAGTCCGGCCGCAACAACGAATCGCTTTTGCAGTATCGCCACGCCACGCACATGTATTACCGCTACCTCGGGTCCCAGCCGCCCGAGGGCATTCAGGAATTCTACAAACAGATCATCACCGCCGGCAACGAGCTGGAAATGAACATTGACATCATCCGCCGCGAACTGGCGGAAATGGGTGAAATTCGCGGCGCGTTCGTGTGCGAATACGCGGTTTTCAAGGACATTTACAACCTGCAGGTGCGCTCTATGGAGCGTTTGGGCATGACCATGTTCATCGTCCTGATGAAAATTGACCGTATCGACGGCAAGCCCATGGAACCGCTGAAGATGGACGATGTAATGAAACGCCTGTTGGACGTGCTCAAATCCAACCTGCGCAAGGGCGATATTATTACGCAGTTCAGCGCCTCGCAGTACGCGCTGCTTTTGCCCACCGTCAACTACGACACCTGCAAGATGGTCATGGAGCGCATCCGCCGCGCCTTCTACCGCGAACAGGCCAATTCCAACATCATGTTGACCTATCGTTTGGGGCCGATTACCGACAAAAACAGCGGTTAATTATGACGAAAATGTAACTATACAAAACCGCGAAACGGGCGGGGAGGGGTAACAGTTGTGTAACCCCTCTCCCCGCCCGCTTTCTTTATTTATGTTAAATAATGCAGAAAAACGTTTTCTGGGAAAATTTCGGGGGACGAAACTCCGATTTGTAACCGCCCAGGTAACTCCAGTGAGGTAAAATATGACCGTAGCATGAAAAATCGTCCTTTAATGGGCTGAACAATTTTAAAAATTAAGGAGTGGGAAAATGATGAAGAAAGTGTTTGCGATGCTGATGGCGCTGGTGTTGACCCTGTCCTGTGCGTTTGCGCTGGCCGAGGCCGACGCCTCCGTTGCGCCTGTCCAGACGCCTGCCCCCACGCAGGAGGCGGCTGCCGAACCTGCCCCCAAGGCGTCCACCGAAGCGAACCCGGCAGCTACGGCACAGACAACTCCAGAGGCGACGGCTGTTTCCGCCCCGGAGGCGACGGCTGTTTCCACCCCGGAGGCAACGGACATTTCTACCCCCGAAGCGACAGCCCAGCAGACTCCCGCGGTTACGCTTACCCCGGAAGCCACTGTTGAAGCGTCGCCGTCGGCCACGGTTACGCCGGAGACAACCCCGGGCGCTGCGCCGGAAGAAAGCGTTG
>CAJFUU010000141.1 GCA_904420265.1 uncultured Clostridia bacterium | reverse complement strand
TGGACGCTGGCCAACAACCCCGGCATGGTCTTTTCCCGCGAACACCTGTTGCAGAGCATCTGGGGCTACGATTTCCTCGGCGACACGCGCGCCGTGGACAGCCACATCAAGCGTATCCGCGCCAAACTCTGCAAAGAGGGCAACGGCTGGGACATCAAGACCGTCTGGGGCGTGGGCTACCGCTTTGAAATCGGGGAATAGTTTATGAGGGAGAGACTTCGCTACCGCTCTTGGACAATCGGGGCAAAAACGCTGGTCAGCCATGCGCTGCTGGCGCTTTTTGCCATTGTTTTTGCCTGTGTGGTGGCCTATGCGCTCTCCTTTCGCTATGTGCAGGACCAGGCCATGGAGGAATTGGTAGGGCAGGCCGAATACATCGCTTCCCGCGATGTGTCCGAGGGTACCGATTTGGTCATCCCCGATGAAAACACGCTGGAACAGTACCAGCGGCTGACCAATTCCATGGTGCTCTATGTAAACCGCAATTACCTGGCTACCCATATTGATACGGACGACGCTTCCACCCCCGGAGGACGGGAATTTGCGCGCCTGGAAATCATCAGCTCTATCGACCGACAGTTTGTGGCCCGCATGTTTGAAGGCGAAACGGTGGCCGATATTCGCCGTTTCGAGTTCGCCTCCGGCGTGATTCTCTTTGCCGGCGCCCCGGTGCGCAACACGGCGGGCAGGGTGGTCGGCGGCGTGATTTTGGCCCAGCCGGTGGCGCAACTTCGCAAGCTGACAGGCTTTTTGCAGATGCTGCTTATCATGACCGCCGCGGTCACGGTGCTGTTGGCCGTGGTGATGGCCATGAAGATGACCCAGGTGCTGATCAACCCCATCCGCCGCCTTACGCAGGTGGCGCGGCGCATTTCCGAGGGCGAATATGGGGCGCGCATATCGCTGGGAACGCATGACGAACTGGGCGAATTGGGCAACACGCTCAACACGCTTTCGGCGCGGCTGTCCAACGTCATCGAACGCCTGCGCGAAGAGCGCGACAAACTGGAACTGATTATCAGCTCCATTGGCGAGGGCATTATTGCCGTTGACGGCAATTTTGAAGTTACGCACAAAAACCAGGCCTTCCTGGAACTGATGGAATTGAGCGACGAGGAACTGGCCCCGCTGGAGGGCACCGAGGCGCTCGCGGCGTTGCATGCCCTTCTGGAAGAATGTATGCGAACGGGCGCGCGCTGCAAGGCGAGTTGGGACAATCCGTCGCAGCGCAAAATCGCCGCCACCGCCTCGCCGCTGTTTGGCGAGCGCGGCGCAAACATCGGCGCGGTTTGCCTGATTCAGGATGTGAGCGAGGCCGAACGCCTTGAGCAGCTCCGGCGCGACTACGTGGCCAATATCTCCCATGAGCTGCGCACGCCGCTTACCGGCATCCGCGGCATGGTGGAGCCGCTTATGGACGGCTATATCGACACCGAGGAAGAAAAGGCCGATTGTTACCGCATTATCTACCAGGAAACGCTGCGGCTTGAAAAGCTGGTGCGGGAAATGCTGGATATGTCGCGCCTGCAGGACGGCCGCGTGACGCTGGAAATGGAAGAATTGGAACTGCCCGGCATCATCGACGCGGCGGTGCGGCGCATGAAAAACATGGCCGACGAGGCCAAAGTGGACCTGACGGCCGATACCGGCGGCGCGCGGCTGCGCTGCATCGGCAACGAGGACCGCATCTTGCAGGTGCTGATTATCTTTATTGATAACGCCCTGAGTTTCACGCCGTCCGGCGGACGGGTGACGGTGTATGCGCGCGAGGAGAAAGGCCGCGTGCGCGTAGGCGTGGTCGATACCGGCGTGGGCATCGAACCCAAGGACTTGCCCTTTATTTGGGAGCGCTTCTACAAGGCGGATAAAAGCCGCATGCGCACCTCCGGCACGGGCCTGGGGCTGGCGGTGGCCAAGCTGGTCGTAGAACTGATGGGCGGCGAAATCGGCGTCAACACCAAGGTGGGAGAAGGCTCGGAATTTTTCTTTACGCTGAAAAAGAGGGTTGAGGAAGGGGAAGTTGAACATGAAGAAAGCGATCTGCCTGCTTCTGGCGCTGATGCTTCTGACGGCGCTGCCGGCGACGGCCGAACAGACCGGCGGCCGGGCGGACGCCGGGGCTTTGGCCGCCGCGGGCGGGGAGATGCTGGAACAAATCCGCGCGCTGATGGGCGATGAAACGTTTGTGACGGCTTCCGGCGCGAACGGCGAGGTCGCGGCGCAGATCGCGGCCTGGGAGGAGGCCATGGATGGCCAGCCGCTGTATACGCGCGTTTACGATTACCCGCAGTTGGACAGGACGCTTGCTTACATGAACGACGGCGCGGAGGCCCCGGAGCTTTCCGATGCGGCGCGCGCCTATTTTCAGCCTTTGACGGTGCAAATCCTTTGCTCGCAGGCCAGCGCCCAGCGGGGCGCGTTGTATCTGGCGGCGTCCAATGTTTTGCGCGCCGGCGGCTACTACGCCTTGCCCGAGGGGTTTGAAGACTGCGTTGTGGTCTATGATTTTGGCGACGTTGCCTTCGCCGTAAGCATGCGGCGGGAAACGGTGGTCGATCAGGAAATTATGATCGCCCAGGGATGTGTATGCGCGCCCGAGGTGCGGGAAATGCTGGAAGGCATCGCCGCGCTGGAAGAGAGCGGGGAGCGGGCGCTCGATCTGCCGGAGTACGGAAATCTGTACAATGCGGAACCCGCCGCTATAGGCGAAGATCTGCTCGAGCGCATGAAGTCGCTTGAAAGGGACGAGACATTTATTGCCCTTGCGGCGCTGCCGGGAGAAATATCGGGATATATTGCGGACTGGGCCGAGGCCATGGAGTTTCAGCCGCTCGACACAAGCGTGTATGCCTATCCGGAATTTGAGGATGTGTTTGCCTGTTTGAACGGCGGCGCGCAATTGCCGGAACTTTCGGACAGAACCAGGGCTTATTTTGCGCCGCAGGCCGCGCTTTTGCTTGGCGCGCATGCCAACGCGCAGTTTAACGGGGCTGCGCAGGCCGCGGCGAGCGTTTTGCGGGTGAGCGGATACTACGCGCTGCCCGAGGGCTTTCGCGACTGTATTGTCGTCTACGATTTTGGGGCGGTCGCTTTCATAGAAAGCATGCGGCGGGAAACGGTGGCCGGTCAGGAAATTGTGGTCGCACAAGGCTGCGTGTGCGCGCGCGAGGTGCGGGAAATGCTGGAAGGTATTGCCGGGCAGGCCTAAAGCCTGTTCGGCTTTTTTCGTCAGAGCCGGTAAAGCGCGAAATTGCGAATTTTCCCCTTGGACTCCGGAATGATGACGAGCGGAAAAAATGAAGCGGATATTTGCGGCGCTCCTGGCGTTGGCACTGACGATGGGATTTGCGCTGGCGGAAGACGCGGAGAACGATGAACTGGCGGCCATTGGCGCTGAACTTTTGGCCCGGGCACGCGCGCAGTTGGCGGACGAAGCCTATGGGGAAATGTTTCTTAGCGACGGGGATGCGCTGGCGCTGCGCGCCCAATGGGCGGCGAGCATGGAAGATGACGGCGTACGGCCCGCGATATATCCGCGCCCACGGCTGTCGTCATTATATGAGATGGCGCTTGCCTCTGATGGGGGTGCGCCCGATTTGGACGGCGAAGTTATGGACGTGCTGGAGGAGGCGGCCGTATCCATGCTGGCCAGTATCTTGCTGGGAAACATGGGCGTAAAGTACATCACAGCTGCGGCCACGTTCAACCTGCAGGATTTCTATGCCTTGCCGGACGGCTTTTCCGACTGTGTGCTGGTCTATGGTTTTTTCCGATGTTTCGCTGCTGATCGAATGTACGCGCGAAGAGGCGGGGGAGGCGGAGTTTCTCTACGCCCGCGCATACCTGAGCGCGCCGGAGGCAGGCAGTATGCTCGCGGGCATGGCGGCCCTGGAAGAAGTCGCCGCCACAGGGGAATAGCGCAAAGGCATGGGGCAACAAAGCAGGGGCAAAGCAACGATGCGTTTTCCAGAGCCGCGATAGGCGCGACGCTGACGCCGGCGTGTCGCCGCATGCGCGCGCAGGTGGAATGGCTTTCAAAGCCCAGGGCCGGAGGATGTGGCCGTGCGTCGCGCAATAATGGCTAGAGAATATGGATAAACCATGCGGCCTGTGATTCGTGTCCGCCTATGGCTCCCGAATTTCCATTATGCGGCCGCCGCGTTTGCGTTCCCGGACTGCGCCGCCCTTGAGGAGAAGACGCAACAGGATATAAAAACAAATTTGTTTAATAGCGCCGGCCGCGAACGGAGCCGTAAGATGGGACAGGCGGACGGCGGCATCTTTGAAATGCCGGTGGAGGCGGTTTGCCGGCTTGCCCGCTGCAAAATTTATGCGTTGTGAGCGCAGACGCGGTTTCTGTGCGCCCGCGTTCGCTTGCGTCATGGAAGCAAGGAAACCAGCAATTTTAGCGCCCCGCATCCGCTTAAACGCGGAATTGGGATTCTCCTGCGCCTGAGAGGATTCCTGGCACCCTGCACCCGCTTGCGCGCGGAATTTTGCAGCGCCATCAACGGCACAACGTCGAACAGGTGCCTGTACCTGCTTGCGCGGAATTTTGAAACAAAGCCCACCCACACAATGCGGGACGGGCTTTGTCGTTACTCCAGAAGCAGGCTTTCCAACTGCGCGGCGTCGTCTGCATACGTCTCGGGCAGTTCGGGCAGTTCTTCTGCCTTGCGGAAACCCCACGATACCCAAATGAAAGGCAGGCCGGCGTTCCTGGCCGTCTGCTCGTCCACGCCGCTGTCGCCAATGTAAACCGCGCTTTCCGCGTCTGCGTCCAGGGCTTTCAAAAGCGTCTGCACGCCGATGGGCGACGGCTTTTTGGGAACCGTTTCGCTTTCGCCAACGGCCTTGTCAAACAGGCCGGGGAAGTGGTCGTTCATCAAAAGCTGTACGGCGGCGTCGTACTTGTTGGAATTGACGCCAATCTTCACCCCCGCGGCCCTCAACTTGCCAAGCAGCGCCGCAATGCCCGCGTAGGGATGCGTTTCCACGTTGATGTGGGCGTTGTAGTAAGCGCGGAAATCCGCGAGGATGGCGGCGGTTTCCGCATCCGGCGTGCCGGCGGGCACGGCGCGCTCGATGAGTTTTCCCACGCCGTTGCCCACGAACAGACGCACTTCATCCAGCGTGCGCGGCGCGTAGCCGTGCTTTTCAAGGGCCGCGTTGACCGCGTTTTTGAGGTCGTCCAGCGTGTTGAGCAGCGTGCCGTCCAAATCAAAAATGGCGCATGTATATCGCATAGGCAGTATCCTCCATCAATTGCTACGCATCGAGTATAGTGCATGCGCGCAAAATCTGGGCGGGGAATATCGTTAGCTTTCGGTTATGCGCGCGAGGCGTCCCATTTGCGCAAGGAACAGGCGTATTCGGCGCCGGCTTGCGAAAGACGCCCTTTTCGGAAAAACCAGATTTTGCTGGACGCCTCTTTTCAATGCACGGCCTGGACGCTTCCTTCCACCTTGGGCGTATGCGCGGCCTCCCGTATTCCGGCCAAGGGCCGAAGCGCGGCCAAAGCCCGCAAACGCAAAAATTGCCCTGATGAGGAAAACAGAGGCGATTTTTGTTTCCGCGTCTTGCGCGCTTTCTCAATTTTGGCAGCCTGTTGGCTTTTTCAACATCTTGCCCCTTATCCTGTTTTCGCAGGACAGAGCGCTGCCGGCCGCCGCGTACTATTGACCCGCCAAAATCAATGCGCGTCGGGGGAAGAAAGCTGCCCCGGCATACGCAAGCGGCCCCATTGCCCCCTGAGAAAAGGCGCGTTGCCGCGATTCAGGGCCATAAAGGCGCATGCCGCGCGGCATTTATCCCGTTTGCCGGTATTTTCCATGCCCATTGAGCCGCGATCCTTTCCGCCGGCAAGGCATCTTGCCGGGCGGTGTTGCAATGGCTGGGCGTATGTGGTAAAATACTGTAATGGGGTGGTGTGCATATGCGCAGTTACGACGCGCTGGCCGAAGTATACGACCTGTTCGCGGATGATTTTGACCACCCGCGCTGGGCAGACTATTATTGCGCCCTGCTCGCCCGCGCGGGCGTTGCGGCGCGGCGCGTTGTGGACGCGGGCTGCGGAACGGGGCTTATGACGGTGGAATTGGCCCGCGGCGGCGCGCGCGTCATCGGCGTGGACGCTTCCGAGGAAATGCTGCGCGCGGCGGCGGCAAGGCTGCGCCGCGAGGGCGTGCAGGCGGTGCTGGTGCGCCAGGATATGTGCCGCCTGGAAGTGCCCCACAGCGTGGACGCGGTAATTTGCGCCTGCGACGGCGTCAACTGCCTCGTCACCGAAGCCAGAGTGCGCGCCTTTTTCCGCGCCGCGCATGCGGCTATCCGCCCCGGAGGAGCGCTGGCGTTCGATATTTCCTCCCGCTACAAGCTGGAAACGCTCATGGGCGACGCCTTCTTCGGCGAGGAGCGCGACGAGGCCGCGTATCTGTGGGAAAACCGCCTTGACGCGCAAAAGCACCTTCTGCGCATGGACATTACGTTTTTCGTGCGCGAGGCGGACGGCCGCTACCGGCGCTTTTGCGAAACCCAGGTGCAGCGCGCGCACGCGGCGGAAGAAATTGTCGCCTGGTTGCACGCGGAGGGCTTTGCGGACGTGGAAGTTTTCGGCAACCAGACCTTCGAAGCCCCCGGCGCGGAGGAAAAACGCATACACTTTCTTGCGAGGAGAACATAAATGAGCCTTGTGCAAATGGATGGAATGTACAATATATCGCTGCTGGGCGGCCAGGCCCGGGCGATTCTCATAGAAGGCACGCAGCTTGTGGAGCGCGCCCGGCAAACGCATGGCCTTACGCGCACGGCCACGGCGGCGCTGGGACGCACGCTGATGGCCACTTCCATGATGGGAAGCATGCTCAAGGGCGAAAACGAGAGCCTCACTGTCACCATCAAGGGCGGCGGGCCAATCGGCACCATACTGGCCGTGGGCAAGAGCGACGGCTCCGTCAAAGGTTACGTGGGCAACCCGGACGTGGAACTGCCCCGCGCCGCCAACGGCAAATTGCCCGTAGGCGCGGCGGTGGGAAAAGAAGGCCGCCTTACCGTGGTCAAGGACCTGGGCCTGCGCGAGCCGTATATCGGCATGGTCAACCTCGTTTCCGGCGAAATTGCCGAGGATTTTGCCATGTACTTCACCGCTTCGGAACAGGTGCCCTCGCTTGTGTCGCTGGGCGTGCTGGTGGGGGATAAAGTGGAGGCCGCGGGCGGGCTCATCATCCAGATGCTTCCCGGCGCCAGCGAGGCCGCCATACAGTCCATCGAAACAAGCGCCGGCATGTTCATGGACATTTCGGGAACCATGCGCGAGTATCATCTCAACGGCGCGGTGAACCAGCTTCTTTTGCACCTGGAGCCGGAAATACTTTCCCGGTCCGTGCCCGCCTACCGCTGCGATTGTTCGCGCGAACGCGTGGAGCGCGCCCTGATTTCGCTGGGGCGGGAAGAGTTGGAGGACATGATCCGCGAACAGCACGGCGCGCAGGTGGATTGCCACTTCTGCAACAAGCGCTACCGCCTTACCGAGGCGGACTTGCGCAATCTGCTCGAAAGAGCGACGAATCGGAGGAGCGAATGAGTTTTGACCCCAAGGTCGTGCCCTTTGACCGGAGCGCGGCATATGTGCACCACCGGGCGATGAAAAACCGCCGCAAAAACAATGACGTAGACGCGCTGGAACTTTTGCGTCGCGCCGTGGAGCACTCGCCCGACAACGATGAATACAAACTCGACCTTGCCGAACTGCTCAGCGAAATGGGCTGCCTTTCGCAGTCCAACCGCCTGCTTTTGGACATGCTTGGCGGCGGCGGGCCCAGCGAATGCTATTACGGCCTGGCGCTGAACCTGCTTTCGGCCAGCGATATTCCCGGAGCGCGCCGGGCGCTGTGGCGTTATTGCGGGGCCGACCCGCAGGGCGCCCGTGCGCGGGATGTGCGCCGCATACACGATGAATTGAATTTCTACGAGGCTTTTTTGCGCCCCGCCGGCCGTCGCGCCCGCCGCACGGCTTATCTGGCCGACTTGGCCTGCGAGCGA
>CAJFUU010000140.1 GCA_904420265.1 uncultured Clostridia bacterium | reverse complement strand
TGCGCTCATCGACACGCTGATGGAAAAGCTGGACGCCTATGACGCGGCCATTCAGTGCCGTCATTTGAGCGACGCCTTGGGACACTATGGCGAACAGGATGTGGACCGCAGCCAGTATTTTTCCATTCAGACGCCGGAATGCTTCCGCTTTGATGTGTTCTATCGCTATTTCCGCGAGGAGTTCCCGGCCACCTGCCTGCTCAATCACCTGCCGCTGGAAGCGAGCCGCTTTTTGTACTTCGATTTTATCAACAACCTGAAAATGACCTACCCCGAGGACATAGACTTTCTCACCTACGTGCTGGAGAAACGGCGTCAGGAAGGAGAGGCGGCAGACCGCGCCTGAGAAACCTTCGCATGGACGCGATTCCTGCTCCTATCAAGACCGCGAGCCAAACCGGCGGTTTGCCGAAACCCTATAAGGGCGTGACGCCGGCAGCGCCAGTTCCTTTGGATGCCGCTCAGAGCAGTTTTTTCCTTTTTGCATCGGGTTGTCCTTAACGTGTCTCCCATTTTGGAAAAGGGTTTGACGATTCTGGGCATAGCCATAAGATACACAACCTCCGCTTCAAGCGGGGGTTTCGCTGCATAAAACGGCCTGTTCGGGCATGCTTTTGCCTGGACAGGCCGTTTGAAAACTTCCCAAAGCGCGTTTCCGGCGCTCTGAACGCTTGACCTGGCGCCGGCGTCGCCAAGGGATGCGGATTTTTCGCTGTAACAGGGAAAAATTTTCACGAGATCGCGTCTTTTCCCGATTCAAATGGCGCCGCCCTGTCCAGCACGGCCTTTCCGCCGCGCGCCAGGCCGTCAAAACACTTCAAAAGAGCGAGAGAGGGGCGAAAACCCTTTCGCACTTTCATCGTATCCGACAGGTGTACGCCGGGGCGATTGTTATTAGGAAAATTCCATCATTCCGGAGCGGAAATTGGAGGGGCGACCGGAGGCGCAGAATCCGGCGATAGGCTGTCAAAAATCCATGGGAGAGCGCGAGGGCGGCGAAGCCCTACCGCGTTTCGATCGTCCCTGGCGGCAGGATGAACCCCTTTCTGGTTTTCAAGCCGGCTAAAGCCAGCGGATTTGGAAAACCGGCAAAACCGCCTCGCGCACGCCGGGGCGGTTTTGCGTCGGAAAAATCATTTTCTGGAGCGAAAATCGTCTCGCTGCAGTTTCCACGCCCGAAATCCACAGGATTTCAGCGGAAACTGTAGAGGGCGGCCGGTGGCACAGAATCCTGCGGATTAAGCCGAAACTGCCGCAACTCAAATTGAAAACTTGAGGCGCGGCCTCTGCGGGGGAGATGCTCCCTCGTTCGCCGGCTTGCCAAAATACTTTTTGCACAGGCTGAAGCGCAGCACTTCTGCCGTGCATCCTTCTTCGGAGCCGCCCCGACATTTCCCCAAATCTTCTTTGGATTGCCGGTTGTTCGGCGGGAGGGGTACACTCTGCGCGCGCTTTATAGCCGGTAAGGCTGGTGCTTCAACAGAAGATTGGGCTTTGCCGGTTCTCCTGTATGACTTCATGAACCGGCCAACGCCACCGTCCCATCTTCCAGAAAGGCGGCGCGTTTTGAAAATGATAAAGCAGCGCCGTTGAACTCTGCGCGCGTTTTATGGCCGGCGAGTCCGACGCTTCAACAGGGGATTGGGTTTTTGTCCGTCCTCCCGTATGACTTCATGAACCGGTCAACGCGCCGTCCGGTCTTCCGGAAAGGCGGCGCATTTTTGCGTTTTGAAAATGATAAAGCGGCGTCTTTGAACTCTGCGCGCGTTTTATAGCCGGCGAGCCCAGCGCTTCAACAGGGGATTGGGTTTTGCTGCTTCTCCTGTATGGCTTCATGAACCGGTCAACGCCACCGTCCCATCTTCCGGAAGAGTGATGCGTTTTGAGAATGATAAAACGGCGTCTTTGAACTCTGCGCGCGTTTTATGGCCGGCGAGCCCGGCGCTTCAACAGGGGATTGGGTTTTGCCGGTTCTCCTGTATGGCTTCATGAAGCGGCCAACGCGCCGTCCGGTCTTCCGGAAAGGCGGCGCATTTTGAGAATGATAAAGCGGCGCCGTTGAGGCCGGTATCGGGAACTTCCCGCCCGGATGCGTTTGTCTTTCCTTGCGGCCCTTAGAGCAAATCAAACATGTTCATCTGCTCGGAAAACGCCGTTTTCCAGCGCGTGCTCAGGCGATGGAATTCCTCCAAATCCAGATGGCTAAAGGGCTGCGCGCCGCGCGAAAGCAGGGCCCGGTTGGCGGTGCAACCGGTGTAGGCGTAAATCCAGTCGCACAAAGGGCGCTTGAGGGCGTCGGTTTCGCCGCGCTTGCCATCGGTGTTGAAGACAAACGCCGCCTGAGAAAGGGAAAACACCAGCTTGTTGCGCGCAATGGCGTGCGCCACGGTAAACAGCGCCTCCGGGTGCTCCAGCGATAGCGCCGCGGCGCGGCCGTCGGCCAACAATTCGCGCATGGGTTCTTCGGAAATATGCGCCAGCAGCCCTCCGGCCGGCACGTCGATCAGCGTGCCGCTGCGCTCGGCCACCAACCCCGCCGCCACGCGCGAAACGCCCAGTTCGCCGCCGGTGACAACGCCGTAATCCAAATCGCGCGCGCCCTGGACAATACCTTCGATGCAAGCGCGCGCCTCGGGCGTGGTGCGCACGCCGCTGATGCCCATTACGGCCACGGCAGGCCGGTCGAGCAGGGCGCGGTTGCCCGCGAAAAACAGCGTCGGCGGCGCGGCGTTGCCCAGACGGGCGCGGAAGTGGGGCGGGTAATCGTCGTCAAAACAGGTGATAACGCGCACGCCCTTCTCCAGAAATCCTTCCAGCGTGTAGGTAAGCTGTACGCCGCGATGCAAAAGCGTATAGAGGCGATAGGCCTCTTCCTCGGAGACGTTCAGAAGCATCATCAGGCTGCCAATATCCGCGCGCAGAAGCCCGCCCAGCCGTCCGGCAGCGCTGTTTTTGGCGCGGCCAAGCACGCGGTTGAATTCCGCGGTGGACAGCGGCCGCGCGTATTCGGCGCGGTCTGCGGAAAGGGCCACCGTCAAAAGCATGGCGGCAAAAGCGTCGTCTCCGTAATGCATTCCAAGGCCCCCTCGCGCAATCGTCCGCGCCATGCGCGGCTTTCTTATTATACCACAGACCGCTTCGCGCTTCAACCGCCTGCAGAGGGGCGATATATGTATATTTATGCGCGCCTGGGCCAGAAAGGCCGCCGTCCCTCCCTTTTTGAACGTATGTCTCCTGGCGCATCGCAGGCATATGGCGTCCGACCTGCGCCATAAAGCAAGCCGACGCCGCCTTCCGGGACGCGGCGTCAGGTTTCTCCGCGCTGCACAAGCACCCGGATGCATGTCCGCACAACCATCATGGCGGGAAGGGCAAGGAGCATGCCGCTTACCCCCAGGACGCAGCCGCCGGCGAACACGCCCAGCAGCACCGCCGCGGGGCTCAGGCCGGTGATGCCGCCCATTACGCGCGGGGAAATCAGAGAGCCGTCAAGCTGTTGAACGACGATGAGCACGGCGGCGGCGAACAGCGCCGTCTGCCAGCCGGAGGTCAACGCCGCTGCCAATGCCGGCACCGCCCCCAGCACAGGCCCGAAATAGGGAATGAGGTTAAAAATGCCAATCAATAGCCCCAGCGCCAGCGCCGAACGCACGCCCGCCAGCCACAGCCCGAGGCCGCTCAAGGCGCCCACCGCCAGGGATACGGTTATCTGCGCGCGCAGATAGAGGCGCACTTCGCGCTGCGCCGCCATGCCCATGCGCACCGCCAGGCCGCGGAAGCGAGAGGGCACCAGCAGTTCCAGGCGCAAAAGCAGCCGGTGGCGGTCGACGAGAAAAAAGGCGCTGAGTACCGCCGCCATGGTAATTTGCGATACTGCGTTGGCCACGCCGCCCGCGAACGTCACCGTGCCGGCGGCAAACTGCAACATGCCCCCGGCCGCGCCGCTCAAATCCAATTGCGGAAGCGCGATTTCGCCCATGCCCGCCGCCTGCGTCCACGCGCTTAAGCGCTCCACAAAACCGCGCACAGATTCCACGGCGGCAGGCAGCGACCGCAGAAGATCGGCGATTTGCGCAATCAGCGCCGGCAAAACCAACAACAGCAACGCCGCCAGGAATACAAGCGTGGAAAGCAGGCTCAGCGCCGCCGCCGCGCCCGGGCCCATGAACCGTTCCCAGAAACGGCACAGGGGCAAAAGCAGAAACGCCAGCGCCGCCGCCCCCGCGGCCAGCAAAAACGCCGGGGCGATAAATCGCCACAAAAGCACGACAAGCGCCGCGCCTGCCACGAGGGCAAGCGCGACTTTCCAGGTTGTCGGTCGAGTGTGCTTTTCCATTACCGTCCAAACATCTCGCCGGCCTTGCGGGCGAACTTGTCGCCCATGCGCTGGGCCTGCATGCACCACTTGCGCTCGGTGCGCCAGTTCATGACGCCGAACAGCGTCGCCGCCGCGCCGCCCAGCAGCGCCCCGGCGACCATGCCCTTAATCGTGCCGCTCTTCATTGTGCTCCTCCTCCCCTGCGTGTAAGTCCGCAATTACCTCGCCTTCGGGCGAGGCGGCAAAATGACGGATCATCAGCCGGCCGCGCACCAGGTCGCCCCAGTAGCCGGTGGAGACGATCAGGCCGGCCACCTGAAAGGTCATGGCGTCCACTGCGGCGTCCACCACGGCTCCCAGCCGTGCGCCACCGGTGGTAATCACGCGCCGGAACAGCGCTTTTTCGCGCATTCTGCGCCGCTGCCCGGGCGCGTCCACCGTTACGCTGACTTCGCCCAGCACCTCGATGGCTTCCGCGCCAATAAAGCGCGAACCGCACAGGCCGGCGTCTACCCATAAGCCCTCCAGGCGCCGCAAATCGTCGGACAGCGACGCCTGGGCGACGCGGCCGATGCGCCTGCCTGCGCAAAGCACCGGCAGGCCGCCGAGAGAACGAAGGCTTTTTTCCATGCGACCGCACGCTCCCGCTGATGTTCCGTCGGGCGTATTTTGCGTCCGGCGGCGCAAAATATGTCTGGTAAATTGCGCTCGGGAATTTTCTGTGTTATAATACGTGTGGCAAATATCAATACAGAATTTTGACACGGATTTGCCAAACACAAATGTTATGCTTACAATAAACGACCCGAAGGAGGGCGCCGGATATGGAAGAATATCGCGCTGGATACAGAATTCTGGTGGCGGATGACGACATTAACGTCCACCAGTCGCTCAACACCTATTTTCGTCGCGAAGGCTATCAGATGATTTCCGCCTACGACGGACAGGAAGCGATCGACCACGTGCGCAAAGTGCGGCCGGACATCGTGCTTCTGGACATTATGATGCCCAAAATGGACGGGCTTATGGTTTGCCGCGAAATCCGCAAAGAGAGCAATATCCCCATCATTATGCTCACCGCCAAGGGCGAGGAATTTGACAAACTGCTCGGCCTGGAACTGGGCGCGGACGACTACATCACCAAACCCTTCAGTCCCCGCGAGGTGCTGGCGCGCGTGAAGGCCGTGCTGCGCCGCATGCACGAACTGAAAGATTCGGGCAAGGCTTCGCACCTGGTGGTGGAAAATCTTGACATCGACATGAGCGCCTTTACCGTCAAACTGGACGGGAAACTCATGCCCTGCACGCCCAAGGAGATCGAAATTCTCTGGACGCTGGCCAACAACCCCGGCATGGTCTTTTCCCGCGAACACCTGTTGCAGAGCATCTGGGGCTACGATTTCCTCGGCGA
>CAJFUU010000139.1 GCA_904420265.1 uncultured Clostridia bacterium | reverse complement strand
GCAATGCCGCCTGCGTATTGACTTTTTCGCGCTGTACGTATGGAGGCATCTTGCGATACGTCGGCGAGGATTTCAACGCCTTTGTCCCACACGACGTGCGTGCTCGAAGCCGTTCTGGAAGGGTGCGTCTGCTCTGGGCGATGAAGACGGCAACGCCCTGCGCGGCAAGTGGGTGCGGTTTCCTTTGGTTTTACGCCGAGCCGTTGTCTCTTCGTTGCGTAATGCCGTCTTTGCGTCTTGACATTTCGCGCCATACGTGCGGAGGCATCTTGCGATACGTCGGCGAGGATTTCAACGCCTTTGACCCACACAACGTGCGCACTCGAGACTGCTCTGAACGTTGAAAGACAGCACTTCCCTGCCCGGCAAATGGGTGTGGTTTCCTTTGGTTTCGCGTTGCGTGCAAAAAGGATGCAATGCGCCTGCGGTGACTTCAACGCTTTGGAACCGCAATGCGCGGGTACCCGAAACCATGTCGAAAGGGCGCGACCTGCTTTGAACGCCGGCGGGCGGCGCTGTCCTGGCGTCCCGCCAATCCGCATAGCCACGCCATGCGCGTGCCCCTGTGGTTTCTGCGCCTGCGCGCATATGTGGTTGAGCGCGTGACGGGAACCTTGAAAACCGCGGCCCGGATAGTTGAAAACTTGAACTTCCTCCGCAAAACCGGCGGAACCGCGGCGGGATACGCTACTCGGCGCGGCCCTTGGCTTTTTCATCAAAGGCAAGTGCCATCCTTATCTGCCTGCTCCAGCGTCTGGCTGGGATGAGAGACATTTTTCGGGCTGTCGCGCTTCGAAGAACGCCGCGCGATAGGCGAGAAACGACCGAAACGACCGGAGGGCGCGCCCTCCAGAGAGAATAAGGAGGAACAATTATGGCCAACACCCCCACCCCGCACATCGGCTGCAATCCCGGCGATTTCACCCGCACAGTGCTGATGCCCGGCGACCCTTTGCGCGCCAAGTTTATTGCCGACACCTACCTTACCGACGCCAAACTGGTCAACAACGTGCGCGGCGTACACGGCTACACCGGCACCTGGCAGGGCAAGCGTGTCAGCGTGATGGCCTCGGGCATGGGCATGCCGTCCATTGGCATTTACTCGTATGAACTATTCAACTTCTACGGCGTGGAGAACATCATCCGCATCGGCTCAGCCGGAGCGATGACCGACAAACTCAAGCTGCGCGACATCGTGGCGGGCATGAGCGCGTATACAAATTCGAATTATGGCGCCTCGTTTGGTTTCAAGGGCCACCTTGCCCCCTCGTGCAGCTACGAACTGCTGACCAAGGCCGTGGAGGCAGGCAAGGCGCTGGGCCAGCCCATTGTGCCGGGCCCAATCTTCTCGTCGGATTGCTTCTATGAGCAAGGCTGTGACAAAACCGCCTCGTCCATCCTGGCGAAGTTGGGCGTGCTGTGCGTGGAGATGGAGGCGGCGGCATTGTATCTGAACGCAGCGGCGGCAGGCAAAAACGCGCTGGCGCTTCTGACGATTTCGGACAGCCTTGTCACCGGCGAGGCCCTGCCGGCGGAAGACCGGCAAAACACCTTCACCAAAATGATGGAAATTGCCCTCACGATCAGCTGACAATGCAACCAGTCATCGCTGCCGTCTAAGAGCGGTAAAATTCCCGCCCCGACAAAAAATTAGGGCGGGAATTCGTTTTGCGTCCTCGATGGAGAAAAAATACAAAATCCTCCGAAAACTCACACACGGGAATTGCCCGCCCTGCTTGCAGTGTTGGAAAAAATATGCGGTAGCCGAGGGGACGCTCAGAAGATTCATCCCTTGAAAAGATACGGGCAAAACTCGCGCTATCCCACCTGTTGAGGAATCTGCCCCAATGGAGCCTACCCCAAACGCGGAAGCGACAGACATTCGACGCATAACTGTACCTGTCGTCTCCTGTGCGCCGGGCAGAGCCACATCGCCCAATTCGCCCTCCGCACGCCATCCTCATCGAATTGAAAGTGCTCCTAAACAAATCTGCTCCAAATCCAAGTGCTTTGCCTTCCCTTTTTCCCCGTTCGCGGCCAATTCTAATGCCGCTTTCCTTATCATTTTTCCGTATATCAAAATAAAACGCCGGCAAATTCATGCCGGCGCTCCGCACAAAAAGGAATGAACTTCTTCCTTATTATATTTATACTGCTTATTTTCCGAGGCGAACTTCTTCAAACTCCTTGCATATCTCTTCCGACGGCGGCGCTGTCAGCAATGAAAACACCAAAATGCACAGCACAGAGAACAGGAATGCCGGAAGCAGCTCGTAAATATCCCACGCGCCGCCAAGCGGACGAATGAGGAGTTTCCAGACAAACACCATGCCGCCTCCGCCAATCATTCCCGCAACAGCGCCGGCGCGATTGATGCGCTTCCAAAACAGGCTCATAAGCATCAACGGCCCGAACGTCGCCCCAAACCCGGCCCATGCGAAGCTGACAATTGTAAAGATGACGCTGTTTTCATCCATCGCAATGAAAATAGCGATCACCGTGATGGCCAGGAGCGTAATGCGCGAAATCAACAACACCTGCTTGTCGGTCGCTTTACGGTGCAAAAGGCCCTGATAAATGTTCTTGGAAAATGCCGACGCGGCAATCAACAAATAGGAATCCGAAGAACTGATGGTGGCGGCAAGTATACCGGCCATCACCAGTCCGGCCAGCAGCGGCGGCAACAGCCGCGTGGAAAGCAGTATAAACACATTTTCAGCATCGGCCGAAGTGGTCAGCGCATCGGGGTACAAGACGCGGCCAATAACGCCGATGAACACCGCCACCGCCAGAGAAATTATCACCCACACCGTCGCAATGCGGCGAGAACGGGTCAGCTCATGCTCGTTGCGGATAGCCATAAAGCGCAACAGCACCTGCGGCATGCCAAAATAGCCAAGCCCCCACGCCAGCGTTGACAGAATGGTGATAAAGCCATAGCTGCCGGCCGCGCCAAACTGCGGCACGCCATCGACCACCTGCTGCACGCCGTCCGCGGTGATGGGCGTTGCAACGCCGAAAAAGTCCAGAAATCCCGGGATAGAGCCGGCGTTGTCCAGCACGGCGCCCAAGCCGCCCGCAGCCACAGTGCCGACAACAACGATGACGATTAACGCGCCGATCATTACAATGGACTGCATAAAGTCAGATGCGCTTTCCGCCAAAAAGCCGCCGATGATCGTGTATACCAGCACGAAAACCGCGCCCACAATCATCATGGGCACATATTCCAAACCAAACAGCGTTGAAAACAGCTTGCCGCAGGTGACCAGGCAGCTTGCCGCGTACACCGTAAAGAAGACGAGGATAAAAAAGGCGGAAATCGTCATCACCAGTTTGCCTTTTTCATGGAAGCGGTTGGAGAAAAACTCCGGCAGCGTAATGGCGTTCCCCGCCTTTTCGCTGTAGCGCCGCAGCCGCCTGGACGTAATGAGCCAGTTCAGATAGGTGCCCACCGCCAAGCCGATAGCCGTCCATGTCGCGTCGGCAATGCCGCACCAATAGGCCACGCCGGGAAGGCCCATCAGCAGCCAGCCCGACATATCCGACGCCTCCGCGCTCATGGCCGTGACCCAAGGGCCCAGCGTGCGGCCGCCCAGAAAATACGCCTCGGGGCTCTCGTTTGCTTTTTTGGCAAACGCCAAACCGATCCCAATGACCGCCAGCATATAAACCACCATGACGATCATAATCTGTACATTATCGCCCATATGTTCCGCCCTCCTGCGCGCATCCATTGGCAAATTCGCTACTATTATAGTACATTTTCGCCTGAACATCAAGATATTATAAAGGGCGGCCGGCGCAAAAGCGCGCACGCATCCAGTCCGCCATAACAAACCCCATACATTTACAAAGTTATCTGCCTTAAACTTTTACGCTCTCTAGAAAATTTCCAGATGCATCGCTTACGGTCCTTTGCTATCCTCTTTCCGGACCCAAATGAAAGAAGAGGTGTACAAGAATGAAGAGACTGTTTGCTGCCCTTCTGGTACTGGCGCTGTTTGTGTGCGCCGTGCCGGCGATGGCCGAAGAGACGACCGCGGCCACGCCCAAGTACGTGTTCATGTTCATCGGCGACGGCATGGGCAACCCCCAGGTGACCGCCACCCAGTACTACCT
>CAJFUU010000138.1 GCA_904420265.1 uncultured Clostridia bacterium | reverse complement strand
TGCGCCCTCGCCGACAGCAATCACGCCGTTTTTCATCAGCGTCCTGGCATGGTCGGCGTGCAACTCGTTCTGTGTGGCGCAGGGCAGGGCCACATCGCAGGGCACATCCCAAATCGAACCGTCCTCGTGATACTCGGCCTTGGGATGCTCGTTTACGTATTCCTTGATGCGCTTGCGCTCGACTTCCTTGAGGCGCTTGATGGTCTTCAGATCCACGCCGTCCTCATCGTAAATCCAGCCGTTGGAATCGCACATGGCCACAACCTTTGCGCCGAGCTGCGTCGCCTTTTCGTTGGCGTAAATGGCTACGTTGCCAGAACCGGAGACGATTACGCGCTTGCCCGCAAAGGATTCGCCCTTGACGGTTTTGAGCATTTCCTCCATCAGATATACAAGGCCGTAACCCGTGGCTTCGGTGCGAACCAAAGAACCGCCGTAGGGCAGACCTTTACCGGTAAGAACGCCTTCATAAAGGCGGGTAATGCGCTTGTACTGCCCAAACAGGTTGCCTATTTCGCGGCCGCCCACGCCGATGTCGCCCGCAGGAACGTCCATGTCTTTGCCGATATAGCGGTACAACTCGGTCATAAAGCTCTGGCAAAAACTCATTACTTCCTTGTCAGACTTGCCTTTGGGGTCAAAATCCGAACCGCCCTTGGCGCCGCCGATGGGCAGGCCGGTCAGGGAATTTTTGAAAACCTGCTCAAAGCCCAGGAATTTGAGAATTCCCAGATTGACCGTGGGATGGAACCGCAGGCCGCCTTTGTAGGGGCCGATGGCATCGTTGAACTGCACGCGATAGCCCTTGTTGACGCGAATATGCCCTTCGTCGTCCATCCAGGGAACGCGGAAGAGGATTACGCGATCCGGCTCTACCATGCGCTCCAGGATGGCGTTGCGGCGATAAATGGGGTCGTTATCCACCACTGGCGCAAGCGATTCCAAAACCTCGCTGGCTGCCTGATGAAATTCCGGCTCGCCCGGATTTCTTTTTATCAGATGATTGAGAACTTCCTTTGCGTAGGACATGGCGCTTTTCCTCCTCGAATTTGCAAGATGGTACCATTATATACTGCAAATCCACAAAAGTACAGCGCCTATTACCTGCTTTTTTTGCTAAATTTCGGTTATTTTATGCGCGAATGATGCATTTTTACGCATTTTTATCCGTTTTTGACGGGTTTGGCTGCATTCAGGGCGTCCATGGCCAAAATGTATCCCGTGACTCCAAATCCTGCAATTTGGCCGATACATGCGGAGGCCGTGACCGAACGGTGGCGAAATTCTTCGCGGGCATGGATATTGCTCAAATGCACTTCTATGGCGGGCATTGGCACCGAAGCCAGGGCGTCATGCAGGGCATAGGAATAATGCGTCAGCGCGCCGGGATTGACGATGATGGCGTCGAAATTATCGCGCCAGGCGCGTTGGATTTCGTCGATGAGCGCGCCTTCATGGTTGCTCTGAAAGCAGTGGACATCGTGCCCACGGCTATGCGCGGCCCGTTTGACTTGCTCCATCATTTCCTCGTAGCCTGTGCGTCCGTAAATATTCGGCTCCCGCGTGCCAGTCATGTTCAGGTTTGGCCCGTTTAAAATCAGTATTTTCATAAAAATCCGCCTCCGTTCATTGCGCTTTTTGCCTTTTTAGTATAGCAAAGCGCGACAAAATTCGCAACTGCCTGGAACTGCCAATCGCGCAGCTTTGCATGCAGGGCGCATAATTCCACCTCCGGCCTTGAATAATAAGCGTGGATTGAAAGTCCCGAGAAAATTGCTGGAAGGAAGATTGCAATGAGAGCGACAGGCATCGTGCGCAGAATCGACGAACTTGGGCGCGTCGTAATTCCCAAGGAGATTCGCCGCACGCTTCGCATCCGCGAGGGAGACCCCTTGGAAATTTTTACCGACCATGACGGCGAAGTTGTGCTCAAGAAGTATTCGCCCATCGGCGAAATTGCAAACATCGCCAAGGATTACACCGATTCGCTTTACCGCACGCTGGGGCACATCACCTGCATCTGCGACCGGGACGCGGTGGTTTCCGTCACCGGCGCGGCCAAGCGTGAGCTGATTGAAAAACCGCTCAGCGCAGAGGTGGAAAACATTCTCCAGAGCCGGCAAATGTCCGTGCTCAACCTCATCTCGGGGGCGAAAATGATTCCGGTCACGGGCGACGACCACGCCGAGGCCTACACCGCGCAGCTCATCGCGCCCATTCTTGCTGACGGCGAAATCATCGGCGGGCTGATTCTTTTGAGCCGCGACTCCGGTGCCAGCATGGGCGAGGTGGACCAGAAGGTCGCCGAAACCACAACCAGCATCATCGCCCGGCAGATGGAACAATAACGCGGCGTTGCAATGCGGCGAAAAATATGGTATAATCCGGTCATGGTTTTGCGGAGGAAGAGGAATTATGTCGCAAATTATCGTGATTGGATGCGGCCATCGCCGCGAACAGATAACGCTTGAAGCCATGGAAGCCCTGAAGGCCGCGGACGCCGTACTTTTGCACACGCGGCGCTGCGGCCTTCAGAACTGGCTGGACGCGCAGGGCATCGCCTGCGCTTCGCTGGACGAACTTTACGAACGCGCGGAAGATTTTGACGAGCACGCGCGCCTGGCTGCGCAAGCCGTTGTGGACGCCGCGCAAAGCGGCAGCGTCGCTTATGCGGTGTTCGACGTGCGCGATGCCAGCGTGCGCGAACTTTTGCGCCTGGCTGGGGAAAACGTGCGCGTCATCGCCGGCCCTCCGGTGGAGGAGGGGCTGTGGGCATACGCCGACGGCGCAACCGATTGCTGGGCGGCTTCGGAATGGGAAGGCTGCGTTTTGCACGCCGACCGCAACGCCATGATTCGCGAGTTGGATACGCGCGAATTGGCGGCGGAAGTCAAACTCCGTTTGATGGACTGCTATCCTGAAGAATCGCAAATTTTCGTGCGGGCGGGCGAAGGGGGAATTTTCAGAACGACGCTTGTGGAGCTGGATCGCCTCCCTGCCTACGACCATCGCTTGAGCGTGCTGGTGCCGGCGCAGCGGGAGTTGACGAAGCTTGAGCGCTATGGATTTGACGAACTCAACCGCGTCATACGCATACTGCGCGCCCCCGGCGGCTGCCCGTGGGACCGCAAGCAGACGCACGCCACGTTGCGCACAAATCTTGTCGAAGAAGCCTACGAAGCCGTGGACGCCATCGACCGCGAAGATATGGACGCCTTCTACGACGAATTGGGAGACGTGCTTTTGCAAATCGTGCTTCATGCGGAGATCGCCCGCGAACACGGCGAATTTACCATTCAGGACGTGACGAGCGCCATCACCCACAAGATGATTTTCCGCCATCAGCACGTGTTCGGAAACGCAAAGGCCGATACGGCGGACGAGGTGCTTGACCTGTGGCAGAAGGTCAAAAAGGCCGAGCGCCACCAAAACACACAGGCGGAAGTGCTGCGCAGCGTCACCCGCAGCCTGCCGGCGTTGATGCGCGCCGAAAAGGTGCAAAAGCGCGCGGCGGACGTCGGTTTCGACTGGGACAGCGCCCGCGCGGCGTTCTATAAAATCGGCGAGGAAGCCGAAGAACTTTCGCGCGCCGTGGAAAGCGGCGCGGGGGTCGAGGAAGAGGCAGGGGATCTGCTCTTTGCGGTGGTCAATGTGCTCAGGCTGCTCAAGATCGACCCTGAAATCGCCCTCAATCGCGCCACAAACAAGTTTGTGGACCGCTTTGCCGAAATGGAGCGTCTTATTTTCGCCGATGGGCGTCGCCCGGCGGAAATGTCGCTTGCGGAGATGGACGCATATTGGGATCGCGTAAAATTGTCGGAAAATGCCTGATGCTTGCAGGATTTTCCACGCAGAGGGCGAATTTCAACATGGATAGGGCATGCCCAGGACCCTTCCTGAAAAATGTCTGGGCCGACGCCGTGGCAACTTTCCATGGCTGAGAATATTTGGAGGTGGCACCAATGAATAAGGTTACTCTCGTCGCGAAAATCGCGGAAAAGTCCGGATTGTCCAAGAAGCAGGCCGAACTTGCGCTGGGCGCTTTTATTGACGCCGTTACCGAAGCGCTCAAAGAGGGCGATAAGGTACAGCTGATGGGCTTTGGCACCTTCGAAGTCAAAGAGCGCGCCGCTCGCACTGGCCGCAATCCCTCGACCGGCGAAGCCATCGAAATTCCCGCCAGCAAGACCCCGACGTTCAAGGCCGGCAAGGGCCTGCGCGACGAATTCTGATCGCTGGGCCGCTCGCCATACAGGCGTGCCTGGAGATCGGCGCGGGCCGTTTGCGCTTCGCGCACCAAAGAACAAAGCAGGGTCGCTTCCCACAGAGGCGATCCTGTTTGCGTCAGGAGGACATGCATGAGCAGAAAGGCTGTTGAGGCCAAAAAACCCATCGAGCGCGCGCCGTTAACTTCGATGCGCCTGGACAAGTACCTGAAGGTCTCGCGCATCATCAAGCGCCGCAGCGTTGCCAACGACGCCTGTTCTACGGGTCACATTACCGTCAATGGCAAGGAAGCCAAGCCGGGCACAGACGTGCGCGTGGGAGACGTGCTGGGCGTGCGCTTTGGCGAAAAATATACGGAATACGAGGTGCTCTCCATCGGCGAGCATGCGCTCAAGCAGGACGCGGCCGGCATGTACCGCGTGAAGGCATGAGCATTTGGGCGGTCGTGGTCGCCGCAGGCCGGGGCGAACGCGCCGCGCTGGGCAAAAACAAGGTTCTGCATACCATCGGCGGCGTGACCGTACTGGGCCGCTGTCTGCGGGCGCTGCACAAAAGCGCTTTGCTGGACGGCGTCGTACTGGTTCTTGCCGCGCAGGATGCGGACGCATACCAGTCCCTGTGCGCAAAGGAAGGCCGTAGCTCCCTGGTAAAGCGAATTGTTCACGGCGGTTTGACGCGGCAGGAATCGGTTTTGCATGGCCTGCGCGCGCTTCCGGAGGATGCGGAAATCGTCGCAATACACGATGCGGCGCGCCCTTTTGTCACGGCGGACATCCTGCGCCGTTCCATCGAACTGGCGCGGGCGACGGGCAGCGGCGTGGCCTGCACGGATGTGGTGGATACCATCAAGCAAATGGAGGCGGACGGGCGCGTGACGACGCTGGACCGTTCCCGGCTGCGCGCCGCGCAGACCCCGCAGACCTTCCGAACTGCGGAGATTCTGCAGGCATACGCCCGGGCGGAGGCTGAGGGCTGGAAAGCTACGGATGACGCCGACCTTTACGAGCGGCGCTTCGGCCGCATAACGCTTTTCACTGCCCCGGACAGCCCCGGAAACGTCAAACTGACGACGAAGGAGGACTTTATGCGCCTGGAAGGAAATCCCTTTCGCATCGGCTCCGGATTTGACACGCACCGGCTTGTGGAGGACCGTCCGCTCGTGCTCTGCGGCGTGACTGTCCCTTCCGCGTTGGGGTTGGACGGGCATTCCGATGCGGATGTGGCCGTACACGCCCTTATGGACGCCATTCTCGGCGCGCTGGGAGAGGGCGATATTGGACGCCATTTTCCGGACAGCGATGCGGAGTACCGCGGCATTTCCTCCATGCTGCTGCTGGCGCGCGTAATGCGCCTGGCCGCGGAGCGCGGTTTTCAGGTGGTCAACGCCGACGTAACCATTGTCGCCCAGAAACCGAAACTCGCGCCCTACATAGAGCGGATGCGCCTGAACCTTGCCGAGGCGCTGGGCGTCCCGCCGGATTGCGCCAACGTCAAGGCCACCACCACCGAACGTATGGGCTACGAAGGCAGGGGAGAGGGCATCTCCGCGCAGGCATGCGTATTGCTTACGAAAGGACGTGGTTGATGTGATTGGCATTATCGGCGCGCTGGACATCGAACTTCAACGCCTTATAGACGCCATGGATGCTCCTGAGCGTTGCGAAATCAGCGGCATTCCCTTTGCACGAGGCTGCGTGCCGGGCGGAGAAATCGTCGTCGCCCGCGCGGGCATCGGAAAGGTCAACGCCGCCGTATGCGCGCAGACAATGGTTTTGCGCTATGCGCCGCAGTTGATCATCAATACGGGCGTCTCCGGCGCGCTGGCAAACGGGTTGCATGTGGGCGACGTGGTCGTAGGAACGGACGTTGTGCAACATGACGTGGACACAACCGCCCTGGGCGATGCCCCTGGGTTTGTTTCCACCGTCAGTCGCCTCGCTTTCCCATTGAATGCAACCGCCGCGGAAGGTATACTTGCCGCAGCGCGCTCGCTGGGCCTGCGGGCTGTGCGCGGCCGCGTGGCTTCTGGAGATCAGTTTGTGGCCTCCTCGGCGCGCAAGGCGGAAATAGTGCGTCTGTTTGCCGCCGCCACCTGTGAAATGGAAGCCGGCGCCATCGCCCAGGTCTGCTTTCTCAGCGGCATTCCCTGCGCCGTGATTCGCTCGATTTCCGACGGCGGAAACGAGGAAGCCGCCATGTCCTACGAAGAATTCCTGCCGTTGGCGGCCAAAAATTCTGCCGAGTTGACGCTGGAATTTCTCAAAACGCGCAGGAAATTATGAACAAACCGTAAAAACCGCAAAAACACTTGATTTTTTGACCATGCCTCGCTATAATAGTCAGAGATGGTCAATTTGTGTTGCCATCCTGAGAAAGAGGTGAATTGACATGGCTCAACTGAGCGACTCCATCGAGCGCTTTATCAAAGAGCTCATGGATGAAGGAACGCAAATCGAGGTGCGCCGCAACGAACTTGCGCAGCACTTCGGTTGTGCGCCTTCACAGATAAATTATGTGCTGGCGACGCGGTTTTCCGTAGACCACGGCTACATCATCGAATCGCGCCGCGGTGGCGGCGGTTATGTGCGCATTGTGCGCATGCGGGAGCGCGGCGACGGCAATTTGCTCAACATGCTTTTAAAGCGCGTGGGCAACTCCATCGACGAAGACAGCGCCTGCGCCATCATCGCCCATCTGCAGGACCGCAAGCTGATTACGGCCAATGAGGGCAAACTGGTGCGCGCGGCGGTGGCGCGCAATGCCCTGGCGTTGCCTGTGAGCGCAAAGGACGTATTGCGCGCTTCGGTTTTGAAGAATATGTTGGAACAGGTATTTCGCAATCTGGAGGGAGGCGAGCGCCATGATGTGTGACGAGTGCG
>CAJFUU010000137.1 GCA_904420265.1 uncultured Clostridia bacterium | reverse complement strand
TCTTATGAAAAAGTGCGATCTGATGCTGATGAGCATTGGAACCTTCGACGTCAACGGGGATATGCCCAATTGGTGGGGATATATGACGGAACAGCATCGCCTGGAATTGGACCGTCTGGGGGCGGTGGGCAGCATTTGCGCCCAGTTTTTTGATCGGGACGGAAACTGGATTGATTGCGATTGGAACCGCAAGTGCATAAGCATTCCCTGGAAATACATCAAAGCAGCGGGAGAGCGCATTGTCATCGCCCACGGGCCCTCAAAGGTGCGGGGCATTCTGGGCGCTCTGCGCGGAGGGCTGATCGACGTGCTCATCACCGATACAATTACAGCCGCCGCCGTTTTGGAGGCGCAGGCGAACCTGGACAAGGCAGAAAAGCGGCAACGCTCTTAAACGCGCCTCCCTGCGTTCCCGCCATTCGCGGCATACCGCATTTCCGGCAAATCCCACGGCGCCGCGTTTTACCGCGTTGTTGCAAAATTCGTCAGAATGCGTTTGAAACGAGAAAAACCCGCAATTTTGAGGGGATTTCCCGCCAGTTTTCGCGAAGAATTCGCAGCGACATAACGGCGCACAAGACGCCGAAATTGCATTTTAAGGATTTTTCAAACACACTCCAAGGGCAAGGCCCCTGACGCATCCCGTCAAAACGCATTGCAAGGCAATCCGCAAGATTCAATCCGGCGATATGCGCGGCGGATTTGCTTGCCGGAAGAAATATATCCGCCTTGCACAATTCGCAGGCGGCGTTTTCACCGAGAATGCGAGCAAATTGTGGCGAGGATGGCAGGAGGCGCAAAACCGGAGCGTTTTGCCGTTTCGCCATAGGGGAAGCGGCCGACGGCCCGAATCAAAGATTTGCGGCGCGCGCCTGGCGGGAAATGGACTTCCCCCATCCGCACAGACTGTCAAAGCCGTTCGACCGCCTGCGCCGCGGCAAAGCCCTGGCCTTTGTTTTGCCCTCCTCCAACAAATTCTGTCGAAAAGCCGCTCCTTTCCCGTTCCATGCTTCCTTTCAAATATTAACTGAATTTGCAATTATGTGCATGATAAGCGAACAGAAATTGTGTTTCGCCACAAAAATTGCACATAATTTCATTGCTTTGCAGTGGGTAGCGTGATATAATCACATCAACAGAACAGGCAATGCAATAATATTTTCGTTGTATTGTACAATTTTGGAAGGAGAATTTTCATGGGCGTTTTTGACGAAAAAGTGAATATCCCCCGCTATGACGACACGGTCCCGGACAGCAAGGGCACGGGGCTTCCGCGCAAGATGACGCGCGAGATATGGCTGGAGGAATGCTTTCCGGAGTGGCATTGCATGCTGAACCAGCAAATCGAGGCGGCCAAGTTCCCCAAGGGCTCCTTTGGCCTGTGGATGCTGGGCGGTCCGAGCTGGGCGTATAAATCTGCCGGCGGCGCCACCTTCCTGGTGGACAATTATTCCGGCTCCTCCCTCTGCAGCAACTATGAATATTGCGGCGTGTGCCGCACCACCGGCGCGCCGAAGCTGCACTGGATGCGCATCAATCCCCATGTAATCGACCCCTGGAAGTTCAACAGCCTCGATTATGTGTTCGCCACCCATCATCATCAGGATCACGCGGACTACTACACCGTTCAGGCCACGTTGCAGACAACGGACTGCAAATTCGTCGGCCCCAAGAACACCTGCGTGCTGTTCCGCCGCTGGGGCGTTCCCGAGAAGCGCATTGTGGAGGTCAAGCCCGGGGACAGCTTCCAGTGCAAAGACGTTACCGTAAAGGTAGAGCGCAACTACGACAGCATGGCCTGCATGACCGGCGATTATAAGCCCGGCGACCCGCTCGACTATGATTCCAACGCGGTTTCCTTTATCTTCGACACCGGCGAGCATTCCGTCATCTTCCTGGGCGACACGCTCTACAACGACGGTTACCGCGCCGTTGGCCAGCGCAACAAGATTGACGTGGTCGTCACCGATATGGGGCACAACGCGCCCGGCGGCACCGACAAAATGAATCCCTGGGATGTCATGCGCGTGACCGAAAACCTGGGCGCGAAGGTGGTCATTCCCGATCACTATGAAAACTGGGCCAGCAGCGAACTGGATCCGCATCATTTGCAGCGCATCGTCAAATCCTACAACCCCAACATCGTCGCCTGCATTATGAAAAGCGGCGGCATGTATGAATATCCCCGCGACGCCGCCATGTGGGAATACAAGTATCCCGACTGGCACGAGCGCTACAACTGGGAAAAGAGTTACGTGTACGGCAAAGCCGGCGAAGAAGAGAAATGAGAAAAGAATTCTCACAACGCACAAAACCGGCGCAGCCGGAAAAATTAGAAGGAGGATTCATCAGATGAAGAAGTTACTCGTTGTTGTACTGGCACTGATGCTGGCGGTGGTTCCTTGCCTGGCCATGGCGGAAAGCGTAGCGTTCAACGATCCCGCAGCCGTGCGCCCGGAAAGCATTGAATATCCCGTCCAGGGCCTTTCCTGGAACGCGACCACGGACGTGAGGGCCAACGAAGAATATACCATCGCCATGATCGTGAAAAACAATACCAACCCGTTCATGAACGGCGTTTTGAATGGTTTTGCCAAGGCGGCGGAGGACATCGGCTTTGAAGCGCTGCTGCTTTCCCCGCAGACTGCCGACAGCAATGAAGACCAGGTCCGCCTGGTGGACGACATGATCCAGCGCGGCGTCGACGCCATCTGCATCCATCCGGTGGACTCCAACGGCATCGTCCCCGCTCTGGAAAGAGCGTATGAGGCCGGCATCCCGGTGCTGGTGCAGGGCACGCAGGCCAACACGGACAAAATTTACGGCTGGTACGGCACCAAGTACGCCGACGAAGCGACGCTGATTGCCGAATACGTGGCCGAAAAGCTGAATTATGAGGGCAACGTAATCTACATTACCGGCCCGCAGCAGGCGCAGAACGCCATCGACGAAATCAACGCCACGCACGCGGTTTTTGAAAAGTACCCGAACCTGAACCTCATCGAAGAGCAGCCCGGAAACTTTAACCGCGCCACCAGCATGAGCGTTATGGAAAACCTGACGCAGAAGTACAGCGAAGACGAAGTGGATTGGGTTATCGGCGGCAACGACGAATGCGCGATGGGCGCCATCGCCGCGATGGAAAACGCCGGCTGGACGCTGGGCTTTGAAAACGGCGGTATCGGCGTTTCGGGCATCGACTGCAACGAGGACGCCTCCTATGCCATCCAGGAAGGCACCCTGACCGTCTCCATCAACCCCGACCCCGTGTCCCTGGGCTATATCGGCGCGGCGTTCCTGGTAAACTACCTCAACGACGGCACGCTGTTCCCCGCCGAGAATGTGGCCTGGCCGGACTTCCAGACCGCGGAAGATGTGCTTGTGGATTCGACCAATATCGACAACTACATCGAGAACCTGGCCTGGTGGAAAGATCCTCAATAAGCTGACGCTCAAATCTGAGGGGAGAGGATTGTTTCCTCTCCCCCGTGCATTATATGGCATTTGCGCGGAACGCGTCGCTTTCGCCGTTGGAGGAACATTGACTTATAGCGAATGAGGATGATGCAGATGACCCCGTTAATCAAATTGGAGCACATTGATAAGCAATTTCTGGGCGTTCGGGCGCTGACCGACGTGAACATCGAATTCTATTCCGGCGAGATCCATGCGCTGGTGGGGGAAAACGGTGCGGGAAAATCCACCATGATCAAGATTATACTCAGCGCCTACAAACCGACTGCGGGCAAAATCTATCTGGAAGGCAACGAAGTGAAAATATCCAGCCCGTTGGAAGCCTCCAGGCTGGGCATTGAAGCGGTGCACCAGGAGTTGATGCTGGTACCGTGGCTCAGCGTGGCGCGCAATATTTTCCTGAATCACGAATTGAAATTGCCCAAAACCAACCTGTTCGACATCCAGAAAATGGAAAAACGCGCCAAAGAACTTCTCGACAGCTTTGGCATACACATTGACGTAAAGCGCCCCGTCAAGGAATACAGCGCCTCCGTGTGGAAGATGATTGACATTGCCCGCGTCGTCAACCTGAACCCGAAGATGATCATTTTTGACGAGCCGACGGCAATCCTGTCCGAACGCGAAGTAGACTGCCTGATGGAAAAAATACGCGAATTGCGCGCGCAGGGCGTCGCCATTATTTATATCTCCCACAGGCTGCAGGAAATTGAAAAACTGGCGGACAAGGTTTCCATACTGCGCGACGGACGGCTTGTGGGCACCATGCCCGGCGAAAACCTGAACGAGGACGAAATTGTCAAGCACATGGTCGGCCGCGATGTCGCCAATTTTTATAGCCGGAACATCAATCCGCAGGGCGAAGAATTGCTCCGCATGGAAAACCTGACCTTGAAAAAAGGACAGAAGGATATTTCACTGACCGTGCACCGTGGCGAAATCGTAGGGCTGGCGGGCCTGGTGGGCGCCGGGCGCACGGAAGTGGCGGAAAGCATTTTCGGTATGAACCGCATATTGTCCGGCTCCCTGTATTACAAGGGCGAAAAAATCAAGCCGCGTTCTGTTTCCTCCATGATTGACCGCGGCGCCTATCTGGTCCCTGAAAACCGAAAATATGAAGGGCTGATCCTGCGTTTCAGCGTGGCGGCGAATATCGCCCTGAGCGCCTTTAAGCACTGGAGCCGCTTCTTTTACAACCATAAAAAAGAGCAGGAATACGCGCAGAAAATGATTGAAGCCATGTCCATCAAAACGCCCGGCACCAAGCAGACGGTGGGCAATCTTTCCGGCGGCAACCAGCAGAAAGTTGTCATTGGCAAGGCGATGGTCACGCAATCTGAGTTTTTGATTTTCGACGAACCGACCGTCGGCGTGGATGTCGGCGCCAAGGAAGAAATCCACAACCTGATGGACGATTTTGTGCGAAACAACGGCGGGATACTGATGATTTCCAGCGACCTGCCGGAAATTATCGGCATGTGCGACCGCGTGTACATCATGTACGAAGGCCGCATCGTCAAGGAATTGGCCCGCGACGAACTTTCCGACAAGAACATCGCGGATTATATGCTCGGCTCGAAAGGCAGGGAAAGCGCATGAATACAAAATCGCGCAAGGGCGTCCTTGGCATACTGGGCGGAATTGAACCCGTCATCTGGATGCTCGCGGCCATTATCATCATTTTTTCTTTTACAGGCGAGCACTTTCTGTCCTGGAGCAACGCGCTGAACAT
>CAJFUU010000136.1 GCA_904420265.1 uncultured Clostridia bacterium | reverse complement strand
TTGGTCAAAAGATGCGTCGCGGGCACAGCCACCGCGCCGATGCGGCACAGGGCCATGATGGCGATCCAGAAGGTGTAGTGCCGGCGCAGAACGAGCATCACCTTGTCGCCCTTTTGGACGCCCAGACGGACAAAGAGGTTGGCCGCCTGCTTGGAAAGGCGGGAGATCTCGGCAAAGGTGAAGGCGCGCTCGCGGCCGTCCATGTGCGCCCACTGCAGGGCGCGCTTGTCCGGCTCTTCCTCGGCGATGACGTCGAGCACGTCGTAGGCAAAGTTGAAGTTCTCGGGAACGTTGATGCGGAAATTGTGCAGAAAATCCTCATAGGAGCCGAATTCCGGCTTCCTCAAAAAGCGTTGGTAGAGCGTCATGGCGTCTGTTGACCTCCGGTTATTTGATGACCACGGCGATGAAACGGCAGTCCGTCTCAACGGCATACATGGCGTGGGGGATGGACGAATCGTAGTAGATGGAGTCGCCCGGGCCGAGATAGACCTCGTTGCCCGCCAGCACAATCTTCATGTGGCCGGTGAGCACGTAGTCAAATTCCTGGCCCTCATGGTCGTGCGCGGTCTTGGGCGCGCCCGTGGGATCGTATTCCACGGTGACGATGAACGGCTCCGCCTTCTTGTCGCGGAAGTTATAGGCCAGGTGCTCATAGTGGTATGCCTTGCGGCGGTCGAACGCCAGCCCCTTGCCCGCGCGGGTAAGGATATAGCCCTTGAGCTTCGGGCTTTCGCCGGTGAGGAGGTCAGAAATATCTACACCCAGCGTCGAAGCGATGTTGAACAGGTGGCTGAAGGAAAAATCCTTCTCGCCAGCCTCATAGGCAACATAATCCTCGAGCGGAACGCCCGAGCGCTCGGCGACCTCCTGCTGGGTGTAGCCCATAATCTCACGCAAGTCACATATTCGTATGGCGACGGCTTTGATGTTCTCGTTCATAGGGGAACCCTCCTTTGTCTGTTCTACCGCCCGGATTGCCGGACGGCGAATGGCGTTGTATGTCCCGCGGAAGACCGCGAAAGACGCAAACACCATGGGCGGCGGGCGCTTTGCAGGGTTTCATGCGCCGTATACGCCCGGGCGCGGCGGCCGCGCCCGCCGGAAAGCTACGGTTCCGGCTTTGTATCTCCATGAAGAGCGATCTGCTCGTTGAGAAGGTCAATATCTCCGCAGCCGTGGGTGATGACCACGTCGCCCGGCTGCCAGTGGGCGCGCAGGTATGCCTCCGCGTCGTCAAAGGTGGGGGTGAGCACCGCGTCTACGCCGTGGGCCCGCAAGGGCTCGATGAGCATTTCCGAGCGGATGTCGCCCGGGTCTTTTTCGCGCGCGGCGCAAATGTCCGTCACCAGAACTTTATCGGCCCTGCCGAACGTATCCAGGAACTGGTCAAACAGCGCCTTGGTGCGCGAATAGGTGTGCGGCTGCCACACGGCCCAGAGGGTTTTGTGCGGCTCCAGCGAGGCGATTTCCAGCGCGGATTGGATTTCGGCGGGGTTGTGGCCATAGTCGGTAAACACCTTCACCCCGTCGGTGACGCTGGTCAATTCGTTGCGCCGGTGCGCGCCGCGGAACTGAGCCAGAGCGCGGGAAACGTCCTCCATGGGCAGGCCGCGCAGGCGGGATACCGCGATGGTTGCCAGCGCGTCGAGCAGATTGGCCCGCCCGGCAACCCCCAGCGAGAATTCGCCGATGGGCGCGCCCTCCCACATGGCGGTGAAATGGGCGCGGCCGTGTTCGTCGAAGGAAAGCGCTTGCGGCCGCAGGGTATTTTCTTCGCCCAGGCCGTAGGTGACATGGGGCAGGCCGCTTTCACGGATCACGCGCACAACGCGCGCATCGTCGCCCCAGCCGACGATGTATTTGGACAGACAGGCAAACTGCAAAAAAGCATGCTCAATGTCGTCCAAATCTTTATAACAATCCAAATGATCCTCGTCGATGTTGAGGATGACCGACATGGTGGGGTAAAAATGCAGGAAACTGCGGTTGTACTCGCAGGCTTCAAGGATGAATTCATCCTTGCCGCGGCGGGTGGAACCGCCCAGAAAATCCAACTCCCCGCCAATATGAACGCTGGGATCGTGCCCGGCGGTCAAAAACGCCTGCGCCAGCATGGACGTGGTGGTGGTTTTGCCATGCGTGCCGCTTACGGCGATGGCGCATGCGCTTCCCTTCATAAGCTGGCCGATCAGGTCGCAGCGCTCCATCTGCGGGATGCCCAAACGCGTAGCTTCGGCGCGCTCGGGATTATCTGCGGCAATAGCGGCAGAGTATATCACCAATTCTGCGCCATGCACGTTTTCGGCGCGGTGGCCAATCAACACCTTGATTCCGCGCGCCTCCAAGGCCTCGGTTTTATGCGAACGCGTGCGGTCAGAACCGGTCACTTCGTAACCCTCGTCTTTCAAAAGCCCGGCCAGGCCCGACATGGAGCTTCCGCCCGCGCCGATCATATGCACGCGCCGGACGCTTCGAATATCCGTCATTGCGACCACCTCCCGCCCGCAGAGGGCTTCATTTTTTCATTATAGTCCAAAAGGCCCTCTGAGCAAAGTTAAAATTTTGAAATTGGCCCCAAACTGCCCGGAAACGATAGAAAAAGCCAAAAATCCGAATTATAATGGAACGCAGTGCAAAAATCTTCGGGACAGGAGGGCTTGGCGTGGATAAGATCAAGCGAAACGAGCGCCTGAGCGTCATCGCGCGGCTGTTGACCGACACGCCCAACCGCATACACACACTGGGAGAGTTCTGCGAATTGTTCGGCGCGGCCAAGTCCACCGTCAGCGAAGATGTGGATTTGGTGGCCGAGGCCCTGCAACACTTCGGCCTGGGCAGCGTGGAAACCGTGGCCGGCGCCGCGGGCGGGGCGCGTTTTCGCCCGCTGGTGAGCCATAAGCAGGCGGCGCAGACGCTGGAAGGGCTGGCGAGGCGCCTGTGCGAGCCGGGCAGAATGCTGCCGGGAGGCTTTCTCTATACCTCGGATGTGACCAGCGAACCGGACACTGCCCAGGCAATCGGCGAAATTCTCGCCCGGCGCTATTATGAGCGCCAGCCGAACCTGGTGCTCACCATGGAAACCAAGGGCATTCCCATCGCCCTGATGACGGCGCGGGCGCTGAACGTGCCGCTGGTCATTGCCCGGCGCGACAGCCGCGCTTATGAAGGGCCGGCGGTGAAAATCAACTATGTCGGCGGCGGCGACCGCATTGAAACCATGGCCCTCGCCCGCCGCGCGGTGCGCCCCGGCCAGCGCGCTCTGATCGTCGACGACTTTATGAAGGGCGGCGGCACATTGCAGGGCATGGTGGACATGATGCGCGAATTTCAGGCCGAGGTAATTGGCGTGGGCGTAATGATCAAAACGCGCGTGCCGGAGCAGAAGCTGATTGAGGGCGCGCATTCGCTGCTCATCCTGGAAAAATTCGACAAGGAGCGCGGCGCGGCCGTGGTTCGCCCGGCCGCGGAATATGCCGCGCAATGATATGGTAAAGGAGGAAACGACGTGGATATTGAAAAGATCGCCCAATTCATCGCCGAAACGACGGCGCT
>CAJFUU010000135.1 GCA_904420265.1 uncultured Clostridia bacterium | reverse complement strand
TGGTCGCCGGCGTGATGGGCGGTGGCGATCAAATCCGCGCCCTCTTCCGCCCTGACGCGGCGCAGGAAAGCGTAACGCAGGCGGCGCGCCGCAGCCTCCAGCCCCTCGCCGCGCATCCGCGCGGCGGGCACGTTTTCCCGGCCGCAGCGCAAGGGCACGTTGAGCCGCGCGCACAGCGCCTGGCAAAACGCCATGTCCGCGACGGATTCCCCGCCGCGGATGCCGTGCTCAAAGTGCGCCGCCCGCACCTCCACGCCGCCCTCCAGCAACAGAAGCAGGAGCGCCACTGAGTCCGCGCCGCCCGAGAGCGCTACCAGCACCCGCTTTCCCGCAGCCGGGGCAAGGTCGAGGCCTAACGAGCGCCAATCCATGCGGCAATGTCCTCAATCAGCGCTTCGGATACATGCGCGCCCGCGGATATATAGTCGGTCGCGGTGCCCGTCGCTTCGCCCGCCATGTCGGCGAGCATGTGGTTCATATCGTCGTAGAGCCGGAAGGTGGCGTCAAAGTCCTCCGGCAGCGCGCTTTGCCAGGCCTCGATGCCGTCCGCAGGGCGCACTTGCCAGTCCTTCGCGCCCTGGGCGATAAAGAGCGGCAGGCCCAGTTCCACGGCGGTTTGCGCCGCGTCTACGGACATTTCGTCGGCCTGATAATACGCGCTGAGGCCAAACAGCGTTTCATCCAGCAGTTCTTCGTCGGGAAGGGCGGCAAGCGCCGCCGCCTTGGCGGCTTCCGCCTCCACCAGCGCCCGGTTCTCTTCCAACGCTTCTCCGCTGAGCGCAGAAAGCACGTCCAGGTTCTGATGGTACTGGATTTCCCACAGGTGCAATGGCGAGCCGGCCAGCAGCACGCCGCCGCGCAGGCGTTCGCCGAGCCCCTCCTGCAGGGCGCGCATGATGCGCGGGGCGAGCATCGCGCCCTGGCTGTGGCCGAGCAGGTAAATATCGCCGATGCGCGCGTCTTCGGCAAGCAGGGCGGCCGCGTCCACGGCGTCGCGCGTGTATTCGTCGTCCACGGTAAAGTCTGCGCTTTGGCACAGCTCCGGGTGCGCATAAGTGTATTTGTCATAGCGGATGCTGGCCACGCCCAGGCGGGCAAGGCCGCGCGCAAGATCGCGGAAAGGAGCGTTGGCATAGGCGGTCTCATCCATGTCCGAAGCGCCCGAGCCATGCACCAGAATCACCGCCGGGAACGGGCCTTCGCCTTCGGGAAGCGTCAAAAGGCCGTTTGTGGCGTCCGCCTCTTTTGCGCGCAGGGTGATTTCTTCCTCAATATAGCCGCCCTCGTCCGTATCGACGCCGGATTCATGCGCCTGCATCTGCGTAAGCGCCAGGGAAGCGAGACGGTTTTGCGCGTCGAAAGCCAACGTCAGCAGGGCGTCCGCGTTTTCAAACGCGCATTGAGCGGCGGCAAGGCGAAATTCGCCCTGCGCGCCCGCGTCCGAAGCCTGCACGGTTTCCAGCGCGCCCAACATGCCCGTGAGTTGCGCCCAAACGTCCGCAAGGCCCTCCGCGCTGCCAAGGGCCTCGCGCATGGCGGGGTCGCACTGCGCAAAAACCGTTTCAAATTCGCCGTTTGCGAGTTTTTCCAGCACATCCTGCGCCGACGCGGCGACGTCCTGCGCGGCCAACGCGGGCAAAGGGACAATCAAAACACAAAACACCAACAAAAATGCCAATATACGCCGCATACGCGCACCCCCTTTATGCCCACATTATAGACGCACAGCCTTTTTCCGGCAACACATTTTGTCCCAAACGCGCTTTCTGGCCGTCCAGACGACGTTTTCGCAGCCTCAATGCGCCGCGCAATGGAAAAGCGCAAATGTTATAGCTGCTATTATATCAGCTTTGCAGCGGTTTGTCGATAGCAAAACCACCCTGTTCCAGCATAGAGCGGCCGCGATGCGGGCATCGTTAAGGAGGACGGCGTCATCAGGCGCCGCAGGGAGGGATTGCCATGAAAAAAGGTCGATCGGGGCGCTTTGCGGCCGCGCTACTGCTCGCGGCGGCGCTGGTCGCCGTGGGCATGTCGCCGCCGCTTCGCGCCTTTGAAAGCCTGCCGGACGCGCTGTATCTCAAGTCCGGCGCGCAGACGCAACTGGAATTTACCTTGCCCGGCCGCGCGGAGATTGAGGGCGCGGACGCGGCCGTCATTTCCAGCTTTGACCAGAGCGCCGGCAGCCTGGGCAGCACCGTCACGCTCACCGCCGGCGCGGAGGCGGGCGAGGCCACGCTGACCTATCGCTTGCTGGGGCTGATTCCGGTCAAGACCGTTTCGGTGACGGTTGAAACCGAAAAGACGCTTATCCCCGGCGGACAGTCGGTGGGCGTAGCGCTTTTGACCGAAGGCGTGGTGGTCGTCGGCTCGTCCGACATCGGCTCGACGCCCAGCCCGGCGCGCCTTGCGGGCATCCGCGCCGGCGACCGCATTGTGCGCGTCAACGATACCGACATTACCGGTGCGGAACAGCTTCGCGCCCTCATCAGCGAAGGCGGAGAGGCGCTGGTGGAGATTGCGCGCGGAGAGGAAACGCTGGTGGTCAGCGTCGAACCGGCGCTGGATGTGTCCACCGGCGCGTATCGCCTGGGCGCGTGGGTGCGCGACAGCACAGCCGGCATCGGCACGCTTAGCTTTTACGACCCGGATGACGGCGGCTTCGGCGCGCTCGGCCACGCCATTACGGATGTGGACACAGGCATAGTATTGCCGGTGGGCTACGGCGGCATTTATGAAAGTTCCGTGGTGGATGTAAACAAGGGCAAAAGCGGCGAACCGGGCGAATTGCTGGGTCAGTTCTTTGACGCAGAAACGCAACTTGGCGAGGTGGAGCGCAATACGGATTTTGGCATTTTCGGCACCACGAACGAAGCCGTTGAAAACCCGCTCTACCCGGACGGCCTTCCGGTGGGAACCCGCGCCGACGTGCACGTCGGCCCCGCGCAGATTCTCACCACGTTGGTCGATGGCGAAATCCGCGCCTATGATTGCGAAATTGTCAAACTGACCCGCTAGGACGAGCCTTCCACGCGTTCCATGGTGATCAAGATCACCGACGAGGAACTGCTTGAGACCACCGGCGGCATCGTGCAGGGCATGAGCGGTTCGCCCATCATCCAGGACGGCCTGATCGTCGGCGCAGTTACGCATGTGTTCATCAACGATCCCGCGCAGGGATACGGCGTCTATATTGAATGGATGCTTGACGCCGCCGCCTGAGCCCGTCCGGTTAACTTACGAAGAAGCGCCCGCACGGGCAGGAATTTCCCGTCCGGCGTCGAACGTTGTTGTGTATAACGCGGACGGGAGGTGTCCGGGATGCCTGCGCGCGCCAAAACAGCCGTTGTGGCCGAACCGGAGCGGTCGGAGCGCGAGCGCGTTTGCGGGATGCTCGCCGCGCTGGGCTTTGCGCGCATAAGCACGGCGGAGGACGGCTTTTCCGCCCTGCGCCTGGTCGAAGCCAATCTGCCGGACGCGTTGGTGCTCAGCGCTACGCTGCGGCCTTCGGACGGTGTGTGGCTGGCGCGCGCAGTGTTGCAAAAGCCGCTGCCGGTTCGTCCGGCAATCGTTCTTACGCGCGTGGCGGGGCTGTTGCTTCCCGGCGCGGAGGGGTTGCTTGCCGAGGGCGTCGCCATTATTGACCGCCCTGTCCGGCAGGAAGCGCTATCCGAGGCCCTGGCGCAGACGGATGTCTGCGTGCGGAAATTGCCCGAACGCTTCATCCAGCGGCGGGACGCGCTGCTGGACCGTTTGGGCGTGACCGGGCACGAGGGGCGTGCTTACCTGGAAACGGCGGTTGGCCTTGCCTGGATGGACATGCGCCTGGCGCGCAGACTGACGACGGCGCTGTATCCCATGGTGGGACGGCGGCACGGCGTGAGCGCGCGGAAGGTGGAGCAGAGCATGCGCTACGCGATCGAGCTCGCTTGGAAATACGGGCAGATCGAGGAGCAATACAGAATTTTTCGCGGTACAATAGACGCGCAGCGCGGCAAACCCACTTGTGGGGAGATGATTTCGCAGCTCGCGGACATGCTGCGCATGGAGGAGGTTCGAGAATGAAAAAGATGAAGCGTGTCGTGCTGGTGGTGCTTGACGGCGTCGGTTGCGGGGCGCAGGCCGATGCGGACAAATATGGCGACGCTGGCGCGAACACACTGGGCCACGTCTACGAACAGGAGAAGCCCGATATTCCCAACCTCGCGGAACTGGGCCTGCTCGCCGCCGCCGGCATTGCCAGCGCGGACGAGGAGGAACCCATCGGCTGCTACGGCGTCATGACCGAACGCGCCGCCGGCAAGGATACCACCACAGGCCATTGGGAAATTGCCGGGCTGACGCTGGATAAGCCCTTCCCGACCTATCCCAACGGCTTTCCGGAAGAAGTCATTCGCGCCTTTGAAGACGCGGTGGGCCTGGAAACCATCGGAAACAAGCCCGCTTCGGGCACGCAGATTATCGAGGAATTGGGCGCGGAGCATTTGCGCACAGGCAAGCTGATTGTCTACACCTCGGCCGACAGCGTGTTCCAGATTGCTGCGCACGAGGCCATCGTCCCCC
>CAJFUU010000134.1 GCA_904420265.1 uncultured Clostridia bacterium | reverse complement strand
GAACTTCCCGCCTACCATGCCCCGGTGGCCGGCAATGTGCTGCGCAGCATGTGGGAGCGCGGCTGGTCGTTCATCAAGCGCGCCGGCACCGTGATTCTCGTTTCCAGCATCCTGATCTGGTTCACCTCCAGCTACGGCTGGGCCCCTGCGGCGGTTGAGACCGCCGACGCTGAGCCCGCCGTGACCGAGACGGAAGTGGCCGATGCGAACGCCGTCGATCCCGAAGCGGTTGCCGAGGAAGCGGCGCAGGCAGCGGCTGAGGCCGAAGGCCCCGTGGTGTTCGGCGCGGTGGAAAATTCGGATGATTCCATCCTCGGCAAGGTCGGCGGCGCGGTTGCTCCGATCTTCCAGCCCCTGGGCTTTGGCAACTGGCAGTCCACCGTGGCTACGGTGATGGGCCTGGTGGCCAAGGAAGAGGTGGTCGGCGTGTTCGGCGTGCTTTACGGCGTCACCGACGAGGAGGGCGAGGACGCGGCCATGGGTATCCTCGAGGACGAGGATATGTCCGACGCGGAGAAGAGCGAAGCCCTCTCCCCCATTGCCCAGAGTTTTGAGGATTCCAGCGGCGGCCACGGCCAACTTGCGGCCTTCGCCTTCCTGATCTTCAACCTCTTGTGCGCGCCGTGCTTTGCGGCGATGGGCGCCATCAAGCGCGAAATGAACAACGGCAAATGGACGGCCTTCGCCATCGCCTACCAGTGCGTATTCGCCTATGTGGTCGCCCTGATCGTCTATCAGCTCGGCCTGTTGTTCACCGGCGGCGGTTTTGGCGCCGGCACAGCGGTGGCCATCGTCCTGCTCGCGTTCATCATCTACATGCTGGTGCGCAAAAACCGTTACGATGAAAGCCACTTTACCCAGAAGGTCAAGGTGGGCGCATAAACAGATTTGAAACAATGCCTGAAGCAAGGAGGTGCGTATAATGGCAACGTGGATCGTCGGCGGCGTACTGGCCGTAATTGTCGGCGCAGTCGTTTTCAAGATGGTTCGGGACAGGCGCGCAGGCAAGGGCGGCTGCGGCTGCAACTGCGCCGGATGCTCCGGGTGTCAACATCACCAGGCGACCAAATAACCGATAAACCGACTTACGCGGCGGGAGGCGCTTGGCGCTTCCCGCCTTTCAGAAACGGAGGGTTTGCCCATGCGTTTGACGGACGCGCAGATTCGCTGCCTGCTGGCGTTGCTTTCATTGACGCGTTGCGGAGAAGAAATCGCCTCCAAGGACGTTTCCAAAGTGTTGGGCGTTTCCAGACCGTCGGTGCACCGCATGCTGGAAATCCTGGGCCGTGCGGAGCTGACGGAAAAAAAGCCCTACGGCGCGGTGCGGCTGACGCAAAAGGGCATGCGTTTGGCTGAAGAACTTGAGGCGCGCCGCGACCGGCTGCTGCTTTTGTTCAGCCGCCGCTTCGGGCTTTCCATGGATCAAAGCGCCGCCGCGGCCACGCTGCTTTTGAGCGGCCTGGAAGAGGAGAGCCTCCGCCGCCTGGAGAAAGCCGCGCAGGAAGGAAGCCAGGGGCCGTTCGAAAAAGCCTTATAGCGGCGTGTTTTCCGCTCCGGCGGGATTGGACTCCAATCAACGCAGCGCACGTCCATGCGCCAAAGCGCGCCGGTGTGAAAAATCCATCCCATGCCCCTGTTTTTGAAGCGCATATTTGGAACGCGTTTCCGGCGCTTTGACGCTGTGAAATTCTCCGCAAAAACAGACGGAGAATGCCTTCAGAATGGCGGTTCTACCCCGGAGCCTGACAACGCGAGCGCGCACAGGCGTTTTCATGGGCCATTGCGCATAAGGTGGGGTTGTCCTCGGCCAACGTTGCGCCGCTGTGGCTGTCCGCCCGCCTTGTCGGAAAAAATCATCGCCTGAATCGCCCGGGTGCGCCGGATGGGACGCAGGGGAGAAGGTTGCGCTGCGGGACGGCCTCCCGGGAAGATACTTCCGGAAGTCGCAGGCAAAGAGGATGCGAGTCAGAAGCGAAAGTTTCCAAATCATCACCTGACAACGCGAGCGCGCACAGGCGTTTTCATGGGCCATTGCGCATAAGGCGGAGTTGCCCTCGGCCAACGTTGCGCCGCTGTGGCTGCCCGCCGCCTTGCCAGAAACGGAAGTTCCCAAATCATCGCCTGAACCGCCCGGGTGCGCCGGATGGGACGCAGGGGAGAAGGTTGCGCTGCGGGACGGCCTCCCGGGAAGATACTTCCGGAAG
>CAJFUU010000133.1 GCA_904420265.1 uncultured Clostridia bacterium | reverse complement strand
CGGGCGTATCAATAGTAGGTTTTTTTCATGGAGGCTTGAATGGCGACAAAACTGGTAATTGTGGAATCCCCGGCCAAAGCGAAGACGATTGCAAAATTCCTTGGCCGTGGTTATAAAGTAGAGGCTTCGCAGGGGCATGTGCGCGATCTTCCCAAATCGCAGATCGGCGTTTCCCCGGAAAACGACTTCGAGCCGAAGTACATCACCATCCGCGGCCGCGGCGATATTCTCAACCGCATCCGCAAGGAAGCGCGCTCGGCTTCGAAGGTCTACCTGGCCACCGACCCGGACCGCGAGGGAGAGGCCATTTCCTGGCATCTGGCCAATGTGCTGGGCATCGACGAGCATTCGCCCTGCCGCATTGAGTTTAACGAGGTGACCATGAAGGCGGTCAAGGCCGCCGTGAAAAGCCCGCGCGGTATCGACATCGACCGCGTCAACGCCCAGCAGGCGCGGCGCGTGTTGGACCGCCTGGTGGGCTACAAAATCAGCCCCATCCTTTGGGCCAAGGTCAAAAAGGGCCTGTCCGCCGGGCGCGTGCAGTCCGTGGCGGCCAAGATGATCTGCGACCGGGAGAACGAAATCGACATCTTCGTGCCCGAGGAATACTACAACATCGCCGCGCAGTTTCGCATCGGCGGCGCGGAGGTAAACGCGCGCTTCTACGGCGAAAACGGCGAAAAGCTGGAAGTGCACACCCGCGCGGAGTGCGACGCGTTGCTGGCGCGCGCCAGGGAAGGCGGCTATACCGTGCGCTCCATCAAAAAAAGCGAGCGCCGCAAACTGCCCGCCGCGCCGTTTACCACCTCCAACCTCCAACAGGAGGCCTCGCGCAAGCTCAACTTCAACACCGGCAAAACCATGCAGATCGCCCAGCAGCTCTACGAGGGCGTGGATATCGAGGGCGAAGGCTCGCAGGGTCTGGTGACCTATATCCGCACGGACTCTACCCGCATCTCCGACGAGGCGCTTGCCGCCGTGCGCGAGATGATTCAAAACACCTACGGCGAGGCCTATCTTCCCGCCGAGCCGAACATTTATAAAAGCCGCAAGACCGCGCAGGACGCCCACGAGGCCATTCGCCCCACAGACATCTCGCGCCGCCCGGAGGACATCAAGGGTTCGCTTACGCGCGACCAGTTCCGCCTCTACCGGCTGATTTACGACCGCTTCGTTTCCAGCCAGATGACGCCGGCGCTGTTTGACACGCTCTCCGCCGACGTATGCGGCGAAAACGGCCTCGTGTTCCACCTGGCCGGACAGAAAAAGAAGTTTGCCGGCTTCACCGCCGTATACGAAGAAGTGCTCGACGACGCCGTGGAGGAAAAGGATACGCTTCTGCCCGATTTGCAGGAGGGCATGCCCGCCGCGCTGGAGGATGTTTCCGGCGAACAGCGCTTCACCCAGCCGCCGCCGCGCTATACGGAGGCTTCCCTGGTGCGCGCGCTGGAGGAAAAGGGCATCGGCCGCCCCTCCACCTATGCGCCGACGATTTCCACCATCATCACCCGCGGCTATGTGGCGCGCGAAAACAAGCGCCTCATTCCTACGGAACTTGGCAAGATTGTCAACGACCTGATGTGCAAAAACTTTCCCGACATCGTCAATATACAATTCACCGCGGACATGGAGGAAAAGCTGGACGAAGTGGAAAACGGCGCGGCGGACTGGCATGCCGTGGTGCGGGATTTCTACGGCCCCTTCGAGAAGGACTTGGAAAAGGCCGAGGCCAGCATTGAGAAAGTATCCATCGAGGACCAGGTGTCCGACGTTCCCTGCGAAAAATGCGGCGCGATGATGGTTTACAAAATGAGCCGCTATGGGCGCTTCCTGGCCTGCCCCAACTTCCCCGCCTGCCGTCACACGCTGGCGCTGCCCAAGAGCATCGGCGTGGCCTGCCCGCAGTGCGGCGCGCAACTGCTCGAGCGCATCAGCCGCAAAGGCCGCAAATTTTACGGCTGCGAGCGGTATCCAGAGTGCGATTTCGTCTCCTGGGACCGCCCGGTGAACGAAAAATGCCCGGTGTGCGGCTCGCGCATGGTCTACAAGCGCGGCCCCAGGGACACGCACTTCCATGTGTGCGTAAACGAAACCTGCCGCCACCGCGTGGAAGTCGAGGCCCAGAATGACGAATAGCGTCGCCATTGTCGGCGCGGGGCTGGCCGGCTGCGAGGCCGCCTGGCAGTTAGTCAGGCGCGGAATCCCGGTGCGGCTTCTGGATATGAAGCCGCAAAAGTTCTCCCCCGCGCATCATATGGAGGGTTTTGCGGAGCTGGTGTGTTCCAACTCCCTCAAGGCCGAGCACCTTACCAACGCCTCCGGGCTTCTGAAGGCGGAAATGCGCCGGTTGGATTCGCTGATTCTTCGCGCCGCGGACGCTTCGCGCGTGCCTGCCGGTGGGGCCCTGGCCGTGGACCGCGAACGCCTTTCCGCTTATATCACCAGGACGCTTGCGGAGCATCCCCTGGTGTCGTTTGAGACGGCGCTGGTAAGCCATCTTCCCGAAGAACCGGCCATTATCGCCACCGGGCCCTTGACCGATCCGGCGCTGACCGGAGCGTTGACGGCGCTGCCGGGCCTCAAGGCCCTGCACTTTTTCGACGCTGCCGCCCCCATCGTCACCGCCGAATCCATCGACATGGACAAAGTGTTTCGCGCCTCCCGCTATGAAAAGGGCGCGGATTACTTAAACTGCCCGCTGACCGAAGCGGAATACAACGCCTTTTACGATGCCCTGACGCGCGCCGAACTGGCCGAAGTACACGATTTTGAAAAAAAGCTGGTGTTCGAAGGCTGTCTGGCCGTAGAAATCCTTGCCGCGCGGGGGCGGCAGACGTTGGCCTTCGGCCCGCTCAAGCCGGTGGGCCTGATCGACCCGCGCACGGGAAAAGAGCCCTACGCCGTCGTGCAACTGCGGCAGGAAAACGCGCAGGGAACGCTTTACAACCTCGTCGGCTTCCAAACGCGGCTCAAATGGGGAGAGCAAAAGCGCGTGTTTTCCCTGATTCCCGGCCTGGAAAACGCGGAATTTGTCCGCTATGGGGTCATGCACCGCAACACTTTTTTGCGTTCTCCGGACATTCTGGGCCGCAACTATGCCCTGCAGGGCCAGCCGCGCATCCGCTTTGCCGGACAGCTTACGGGCGTAGAGGGTTACATGGAATCCGCCGCCAGCGGTATGGTGGCCGCCATCGGGCTTTCCAAAGCTCTGCGCGGCGAAGCGGAACCGGATTTTGGCGGGCAGACCGTGCTGGGGGCCTTGGAGCGCCATGTGCGCACGCCCTGCGCCGACTTCCAGCCCATGAACGCCAACTTTGGCATACTCGACGCGCTGCCCGTGCGCGTAAAGGGCAAGCGCAACCGCTATGCGCAACTCTCCGAGCGCGCGCTCAAGGCGCTCGATCAAATCATCGACCAATACGAATTGAGGAATTGACTATGGCAGAATCCATCTTTCGCGGAACCACCATCTGCGCCGTGCGCCGAAACGGCGAAT
>CAJFUU010000132.1 GCA_904420265.1 uncultured Clostridia bacterium | reverse complement strand
GACCATCCAGAAGCCCTGCCTGAGCCAGAGCGCCCAGACCGGCGGCTGCGGCGAGTGCCAGGCCTCCTGCCAGAGCGCCTGCAAGACGAGCTGCACGGTGGCGAATCAGTCCTGCCAGAAGAAGTAACGCGCGTTGTGGCGCGGCGGAGGCCCGCGGCGTTGGCCGCGGGTTTTCTGCGCCCTTATGCGATAAGGAGGAAAACCATGCTGCATTGTTTCCGGGCCTTGGGCGTGAATATCGCGCTGGATGTGCTCAGCGGCGCCGTACATGTGCTCGACGACATGGCCTTCGAGGCCCTGACCGACCTTGAGGCGGGCAAAGACCCGCGGCCGGCGCTGCTTGAAAAGTATCCGCCCGCCGAGGCGGACGAGTTGCTTGCCGAAATTGAAAGCCTGCGCGCGCAGGGAGCGATCATGTCTGAGCACGACTATTCAAACCTCGACATCGGCAAGCCCGGCATCGTCAAGGCCATGTGTCTGCATGCGGCGCACGACTGCAACCTGCGCTGCCGCTACTGCTTTGCCTCCACGGGCGATTTTCACGGCGAGCGCTCGCTTCTGCCCCTGGAAACGGGCAAAAAGGCGCTTGACTGGCTGGTGGCCCACTCCGGCAACCGCCATCAGCTTGAGGTGGACTTCTTTGGCGGCGAGCCGCTGATGAATTACGACGTGGTGCATGATCTGGTGCTCTACGCCCGCGAACTGGAAAAAAAGCACGGTAAGCGCTTCCAACTCACCATCACCACCAACTGCCTGGGGCTGACCGACGAGCGCATCGAATTTCTGAACCGCGAAATGCATAATATCGTGCTGTCCATCGACGGCCGGCGCGAAGTGCACGACTACATGCGCCCGATGGTCAACGGCAAGGGCTCCTTTGACGAGGCCGTGAAGCGGGCGAAAAAGCTGGTCAACCTGCGCGGCGACGGGCAGTATTATGTGCGCGGCACCTATACCGCCCGCAATCTCGATTTTGGAAACGACGTGCTTGCCCTGGCCGACGAGGGCTTTGAGCAGCTTTCCATCGAGCCGGTGGTGCTGGAGGAAGGCTCCCCCTTCGCGCTGACAAAGGAAATGCTGCCGGAAATTCTCGCCGAGTACGACCGCTTTGCCAAGGTATATCTGGAGCGGCGCAAAAACGGCCCCTGGATGAATTTTTTCCATTTCATGGTGGATCTGGACGGCGGCCCGTGCGTGAAAAAACGCGTCAAGGGCTGCGGCGCGGGCAACGAATATGTGGCCGTCACGCCAGAGGGCGACATCTATCCCTGCCATCAGTTTGTCGGCCGCCCCGGCTATAAAATGGGCAGCGTATTGACCGGCGAATTTGATGCTGAAATGCAAAAGCGCTTCGCCGCCAACACCGTGCTTTCCAAGGAAAAGTGCGGAGGGTGCTGGGCGCGGTTCTTCTGCGGCGGCGGCTGCGCGGCCAATGCCGAAGCCTTCAACGGCGATATTTCCAAGCCGTATGATATGGAGTGCGAATTGGAAAGAAAGCGCCTCGAATGCGCGCTGGCCATCTGCGCCATTGAGAAGCTGGGCGCCCAGGGCTGATTTTACGGCCGTCCCTCTTTCCCATGAGGCGATTGTGTGTTATAATCGTGTCATCCATGCGGAAAGAGGGATGTTTGTGTCTTACCAAAGCCTTGCGCCGAAAAAGGAGCGCCAGAGCAACCTGGAACTTCTGCGCATCATCGCCATGCTATGCATCGTTTTGCATCATAGTTGCGTGCATAGCGGCTTCACCCAGCCGATTGCGATGTTCTCCATAAGCGGCGTTTTGTTGAATATGACCGTATATCTGGGCGACTTGGGCAACAGTCTTTTTTTGCTCATCAGCGGCTATTTCATGGTAAATACCTCCTTTAGCCTGCGCAGGGTTCTGCGCGTCTGGGCGCAAATGCTGTTTTATTCGGTGGGGTTGACCTTTGTTTTGTGGCTGTGCGGCGCGCTTGAAGGGCAAGCGCTCACGTTTCGGGACGTTCTTCGGATGTTCTTCCCTGTTTCGACGCAGCGCTACTGGTTTGCTTCCACTTATGTAATTTTCTGTCTGCTAGCGCCGTTTTTGAACAAGCTGCTCCACAGCATTGGCGAAAATGGAAGGAAGCGGTTCCTACTGGTTTTGCTGGTTCTGTTTTCTCTATTGCCCACATTTGTTCAGGCATATATGCCTCTTGGCTCGTTGGCCAAATTCGTCTTCCTGTACAGCGTTGGCGCCTACCTCCGCCTTAACCCGGCGCCGCGCCTGTTGTCCAGCAGGCGGCGCTGTTTTGCGGTGGGAGGGGGTACGCTGCTGCTGTTGATAGCGTTCATCGCGGTATGCCTGGCGCTGGGGCAACGCTTTTGGCGCTTCAATTATTATGCCACATTTTTTATGGGTGAGTTCGCCCCGCCGATTTTGCTTGCGTCTGTCGGACTGTTTATGGGGTTTAAGGATTTGAACATCCGCCCCAGCCGTGTTGTCAACGCCGTTGCCTCCACCGCGTTTGGCGTCTATTTGATCCACGATCACGAACTGGTGCGCCAATGGCTGTGGAAGGGCGTTGTACATACGCAGGACTATGCGAACACGCCATGGATAATTCCCTACATGCTCCTGTGCACGGTGGCCGTGTTCATCGCTTGTATGCTGATCGACCTGGCCCGCCAGCGGTTTATCGAGCCGCTGTATATGCGCCTGATCGACCGTCTGCTCCTGTTTGGCAAGGGGCGCATGGAAAAACGCGGCGTGAGGATGTAACGAAAAGCCCAGCCGCGCCTTTGCATTGAAAACAGGCCTGCGTCCGGCCGGCCCCGGTTCGTCCGCTTCAGTGTTTGCCAAAATGTATACAATGAAAAGAGGGGTATTATGTCTCACCAAAGTCTTGCGCCGAAAAAGGAACGCCAGAGCAACCTAGAACTTCTGCGCATCATCGCCATGTTCATGGTGGTTATCTACCACTTCGCAGAAAGAATGTCGGGGGGTGTAACATTTGAGCCGTCGCAGATTACATTCAACAGCATTGCGGTAAGGATATTGGCTTCCTTTGGAAATACGGGCAACAACCTTTTCGTGCTTGTCTGCGGCTATTTCCTGGTGCGTTCTTCCTTTAAGTTGCGCCACGCGTTGCGGCTGTGGGCGGAAGTATTCTTTTATTCGGCGCTCATCGGCGTTATCTTTCTGGCCTGCGGCCGCGGCCTCACCGGGCGGACTCTGTACCTGACGTTCGCTCCATTTCTCTCCCTTCAATACTGGTTTTTTACCTGCTATATCACCTTTTATTTCTTTGTGCCCTTCCTCAACCGGCTGATTCTGTCGCTCGAGCGCGCCGCGTTCCGGCGGCTGAACATTTTGATGTTCGTCTTTTTCTCGCTGTTCAATACCGTTTTGCCGGGCAGCTTCGGCAGCTTCAGTTCCCTGGCCATGTTCTTCCTTCTCTAGTGCCTGGCTGCGTATGTGCGGCTTTACCCGGACGCGGTGGGCGTGTTTGACCGCCCCTGGCGCTGCTTTGCCGCCGCCGCGGCGATTCTTTTGTTCCGCGCGGCCTATCTGTGCCTTTGCGCCCGGTTTGGCGACCGTTTCTCCTTCCTGCGTCCAGACCGCTTCAACGCCATGGCCAGCGTGCCGCAGCTGCTGTTCTCGCTGCTGTTGTTCCTGGGCTTTCTGCATCTGCGCATGCCCCGCGTTCGCGTTGTCAACACCATAGCCAGCGCCTGTTTCGGCGTGTATATCATCCATTTCAATCACTTCCTGCGCGATGGGCTGTGGCATTGGATGTCCGGCGTTTTGCACCTGGCCGATACGCCGGCCCTTCTGCCGCTTCTGGCCTTGGGAGCGCTGGCGGTCTACGGCGTCTGTACGTTGATCGACCTGGCCCGCCAGCGGTTTATCGAGCCGCTGTATATGCG
>CAJFUU010000131.1 GCA_904420265.1 uncultured Clostridia bacterium | reverse complement strand
TCATCACTCTGGCAGTCTGTTGACTTTGTCAACATCTTGAAACTTCGCCAAGCGGCGAAGTTTCCTTGCCAACTGCGCTTGCGGCCTGCGGCTGCTTACATCCATGTGCTTTCTCCTGTCTGCAAGCTTACTTTCCTTTGCTGATTTTCTCTCCACGCTGGCAGTCTGCTGAGTTTGCCAATATTAAAACGGCCCCGGATACAACCCAGGGCTGCATCTTGTTAAAAAAGTATTTTTGACAAGCTGGTGGACGGAGGTATCTCTCCCGCCGGGTGCCGCGCCCAAATTTTCAATTTGAGACGTGGAAATTTCGCTTTCGGATGCCTTCTCCAATTTTTGCTCGCGCCTCTACGCGACACAAAAAACTGCAAGAAAACAGTTTTGCTCTGGAAAACGGGATTTCCCGACGCAAAAATCGCCCCGTCCCTGCTGTACACGAGGCGATTTTGCCGATTCCAAATCGTCAAAATCAGTCGGCTTTCGCCGGCTTGAAAACCTGAAGGGTTTTCAACCTGCCGCCGGGGACGATGAAAATGCGAAAGAACTTCCTCCTCTCGCACGCTCCTGAGGGGTTTTGACAGCAAGCGGCCCTGGGTTGTATACCCAGGGCCGCGCAGTTTTGATATGCCGGCGGTTTACGGCTCGTCGCCCTCCTGCGTCGCCTCGGCGGGCGGCTCCTCTGTGCCGGCTTCCGGCCAGGTGATTTCCACTTCCGGTTTGGGGCTTTCCGCCTCAAAGGACTGGCCGCAAACGGCGCAGAAGCGGGCGTTATCCTGGCGAAGCGCGCCGCATTTCTGGCAATGCTCCGCTGCGGGCGCTTCCGCCTCCGGTTCCGGGGCGGCCTGCGCCGGCGGTTCGGGCATTTTCGTGCCGCAGGAAGGGCAGAACTTGGCCTCCTTGTCCACCAGCGCGTCGCAGGAAGGGCAGCGCTGCTTGTCGTTGAGGGCATCCAGTTCGGCGGTTACAGTCTTGATGCGCTCCTGCAATTCGTCGATGCGCCGCACCAGCAGCGCCAGATGCTCGCGGGCGTCGTCGTCGCCCTGCGCGGCGTAATAGGCCTCGCCCAGGGTGGCAAACAGCTTTTTCTGTTCTTCACGCAGGGCGCGCAGTTCGCTGTTGCGCCGGGTTGCCTCCACGCCTTCTACGGTTTTCTTCTGTATTGTCTTCGCGGCGCTCTGAAAAGTCTTGCCGAGGTCGCTGAAAAAAGAAGCCATTCCAAAAACTCCCCTTTCTGTCCGAGAATATCGAAATGGGAACAAATCCCTCTCTATCATAATACCTTTTCCCGTGAAATGCAAGTAAATTCTGCAAAGATGCATGGGATTTGCCGCGCGCGGGGAAGGTAAGAAGGGTGATTGCATGTTTACGCTCTTTTTGCGCGCGTTGATTCTTTACGTGGTGATGATCGTCACCATGCGCGGCCTGGGCAAGCGTCAGCTTGGCCAGTTTCAGCCCTACGAATTCGCCATGGCCATTTTGCTGGCCGATTTGATTTCCACGCCCATGGAATCGGTTTCCACGCCGCTTCTGTACGGCATTTTGCCGGTGATGGCGCTCTTTGCCGTGCACAGCCTGATTACGCTGATTTCGCTCAAGTCCGACAAGGTGCGGGCCTTCGTCTCCGGCAAGCCCTCGGTAATCATTTCCCGGGGCGTCATCAACGAGCGCGAATTAAAGCGCCTGTGCCTGAGCCTTTCCGACCTGCTTGAAGGTTTGCGCAACGTGGGCATTTTGGATCCCTCCGAGGTTGGCACGGCCGTGGTGGAAGCCAACGGCAAACTCAGCGCCTTTCCCGACGCGGCCAAGCGCGCGCCCACCACTGCGGAGATGGGCGTTGACCCCGGCTACGAGGGCCTGCCCCTGCCGCTGGTGATGGATGGGCGCGTGCAGATGAACAACTTAAAGCAGGTCGGCGAGGACGAGGCATGGCTTACGGCGTTGCTCGCCCGGCGCGGCCTGCAGGTGGGGGAAATATATCTCGCCTGCCTGGACACGCACGGCAGCCTTGCCCTGCAAACCCGCGCCGGGGAACGCATGCGCCTCAACGCCATCGACCCGGGAAAGGTGGGCTGGTAATGCGTTCGACGCTGATTGCGCTCATCGTAGTGGTCGCTTTGGCCGTCGCGCTGTGCGCCCTTTCGCAGGCGCAGGTGCGCAATGTGACCGAAGAAATGGATATTTTGCGCGTACAGGCCGCAGAGTTGGCCCGCACGGGCGACAACATGGGCGCAATGGAGTGCCTGACAAGCTTCGCAAGCCGCTGGCAGAGCGCCACGCCCCTGCTGGAGATGCTTACTTCGCACGACGATCTGCACGAGGTGGCCGCCCAACTCGTCGATGCGCAGGTCTGCCTGGAAAACGGCGATTTGGATGACTGCTTCCGCGCCCTGGCGCAGTTGGGCGAGGCGCTGCGTCACATACAGGACATGGAGGCCTTGACGCTTTCCAATCTCTACTGAGCGCCCAGGCGCAGAACCATGCGGGCCATGTTCCTGCCCAGGGTTTCAAAGGTTTGCCGGCCCTCGGCGTCCTTCTGCACGTCGCCGGGAGCGCCGGAGAGGGTCATGTTCCAATACCCGGCCGAGGCCACGGGCATTTCGCATTTGGTAAACAGGAAATTGACGGCGGCGAAGGCAAAGTTTGCCCCTGAGCGCCGCGCCGCCACGACCGCCGCGCCCACTTTACCGCGCAACAGGCCGCCGTTGGCCCCGGACACGACGCCCGCGCGGTCGATCAGAGCCTTGACTTCGCTGGAGACATTGCTGAAATACGTCGGCGTGCCGATCACCAGCCCGTCTGCCGCCCAGATTTTCTCGAGAAATCCGTTCATCTCGTCCTGCAGGACGCAGCGGCGGTTTTGAAGCCGCGCGCAGCCGCCGCAGCTTTGACAGCCGCGCACGTCCCTGCCGCCGAGTTGGCAAATTTCCGCCTCTACGCCGCCGTTTTCCAGCGCTCCGGCCACGATTTCCAGCGCCTGATGGGTGTTTCCCTGCCTGCGGGGACTGCCGTTGACGAGCAATACCTTCATACGCAAACTCCTCCCTGGGCCGCCATGATGCGGCGCATGCAAAACGCGCCTGCCCCGGGCGACATAGTATGCCGGGGGAGGGAGAAAATATGAATCCGGAAACGCTTTTGCGCCTGTGCTCGTTTACATATCTGAACCTGCCGGAAATCTACGCCCGCCGCCTTGAGCGCGGGGAAACGGTGACGCTGGCCGAAGTGGCCCGGGCCCTGCGCAGGCTCAACGACCTGGGCGCGCTTTTTTGCGGCGCATATCTTGAAAACGCGGGCGGCGTGCTCGCCGCGCTGGAAACGTCGCCTCTGCGCATATTGGCCTACGAAAACGACAACGACGATACGGGCTTTGTGGCCTATGCCTTTGGGGAGAAGGGCGGCGGCGTGATTGTGGCCGTGCGCGGCTCGGAGGGAAAGGGAAAGTGCGTGCCCACAAACGTGGACTGGCGCGACAACTTCTGCGCGCCTCTGGCCGGCTCGGTGCAGTACGCCGCCGCCACCGCCTTTGCCGACCGTTATGCGGACGGTTCTTTGCTTCTTACCGGCCATTCCAAGGGCGGAAATGTGGCGCTGTATGCCCAGAGCGCGGCTCAAAATCCGCTTGCGCGCGCGGCAGTGTTCAACGCACAGGGCTTCGCCCGCTGCGAACTGGACAAGGAACGGCGCCGCCGTATGCGCGCGGGAGCGGTCAACTACGTGGTGGCGGGGGACGTTGTCGGCGCGCTTTTGTACCACCCGGAGATACGCTTTTCCGTAAAGCAGAATCCCGGCACGAACGCCCATTCGCCCGACGCCTATGCCTTCGACGGCGCGGGTTGGCCCGTTCCGGCGCGGCGCGCGCCCCTGACTTACGCCGTAGAAGCGCTTTCCCGGCTGCTGATGGCGCTGGAGCGGCTGGGCGTTACAAACTTCACGCGGCGGCTGCTTTCCTGCCCGGCCCCTACATAACACAAACTGCGTGGACAGGCGCGGGAACGCGTGCTATAATAAACTGCGTTCCTGGGCCTGGCGTCCGGGGATGGATTCCAAGGAAAAGGTCGGAAATACCGTGTTGAAGATCGACGCACATGTGCATATCTATCCAGATAAAATCGCCGCCAAGGCAGCCAAGGGCATCGGCAAGTTTTACGACATCACCATCCATCACGACGGCAGCATTACGCAGCTGATCGCCGAGGAGGACAGAGCCGGCGTTTCCCGCATGGTCGCCCACTCCGTGGCCACTACGCCTACGCAGGTGGCGCATATCAACGAATTTATCATGAGCGCGCATGCGGATTATCCGGGCCGTATCATTCCCTTTGCGGCCCTGCATCCTGACACGCCGGATATGGAAAACGTGCTCAAAGGCATTGTTGCGGCGGGCTTCAAGGGCATCAAACTCCACCCGGATTTTCAGGAATTCCAGCTCGACGAGCCGCGCGCGCTGCGCATGTTTTCCCTGATTGCGGACGCAAAATTGCCCGCGCTTATTCATACCGGCGACTACCGCTATGATTATTCCAACCCGCCGCGCATGGCGCACCTGCTTGACGAGATTCCCAACCTTGTCGCCATCGGCGCGCATCTGGGCGGTTGGAGCGTATATGACGAGGCGCGCAAACTGCTGGCGGGCCGGCGCAACCTCTATGTGGATACCTCCAGCGCCCTCTACGCGCTCAAGCCCGACCACGCTGCGGAACTGATCCGCGCGTTCGGCGTCAAACGGGTGATGTTCGGCACGGACTATCCGATGTGGACGCCCGAAGAGGAGGTCGAGCGCTTCGAGGCGTTGCCGCTCACCGAGGCCGAAAAAGAGCAGATTTACCACGGCACGGCCGAGGAACTGTTGGACTAGGATACGCGGCAGGCGTTCGCGCGTCCGTCTTGCGCGGGCGGCGTTTGGGAATTTTGCTCCGAAGCGACGGAACCGGCTGCCGGTGCGGCGGTTTGCCCCGGGAAAGCGGCTGTAAGCGTCCGGCGCAAAGCCGCCGCTCAGCCCGCGCACAGCCGGAACCACTCCGCGCGCATGCGCAAATACGTTTTGGGAGGCCATGATGGAACTTTCGTACCGCCGGGCGCAAATTCTGGAACTTCCCCAGATTTTGGCCCAGTGCTTTGAAAATATCAAACGATACGAAGATTTTTCCCGCGTGGACGAGGCTGCGGCGCTTTCCGCCGTGCGCCGCAGGGTGCAAAAGCAAATTTTCAATTATACCGTTGCCGAGAAAGACGGCGCGGCGGTGGGCTGCTATTATATGCATTCTGTCAACGGCCGCATGGAGTTGGAAGATTTTTACGTGTTTGAGCCGTACCGCGGCCAGGGCGTGGGCACGCGCATGTTGCGCGATTGCCAGGCCAAGGCCAACGATGCGCTTTGGCTGCGGGTGTTTGCCGGGAATGTGCGCGCCATTGGCTTCTACATCCGCCTGGGTTTTCACATTCGCGGCGAAGCCAGAGACGGCATGCTGTGGATGCAGTGCATTTGAAGGCCGGCAACGCCTCGTTTTGACGCGTGCCTGAGGCATGCGCCGCCAGCGCGATGAGGTCCCGTTGGAGACTCTGGGCGCAACGCTTTTTGCAACATTCCTGCGGTTGCGCCTTGTCCGTTTTGGGCCGGCAGGACAAACCGCCTGACCGCGGCGGATTTATACAAATATGCGGGAAGGCGAACGCCCTTTGAAAGCGCGAGCCGTTGGCCTGCCTTGTCCCCTCCGTCTTTTTCCAATCCGCCCGCGTAGGCGATAATTTGGATGCGCTTCGCCCCTTTACAACCGCGCGGTTTCGTGGTATAATGGATGCCCGGGAAGGAGGGGGAACATGCCGCAAAAAGGCGTCAAAACCGTTGCGCAAAACCGTCGCGCGCGGCATGACTACTTCGTTCTCGAGACTTGGGAAGCCGGCATTGAGCTGCGCGGCACGGAGGTCAAATCCATTCGTCTGGGCAAGTGTGCGTTGAAAGATTGCTATGCCGCGGTGAAAAATGGCGAGTTGTTTGTCTACGGCATGCATATCAGTCCTTACGAAAAGGGAAGCTTCTCCAATACCGACCCGTTGCGGCCCAAGAAGCTGTTGATGCACAAAAGTGAAATCCGCAAGCTGCATCAGGGCGTGATGCAAAAGGGGCTGGCGCTGATTCCGCTTAGCGTCTATCTCAAGGATGGGCGCATGAAGGTGGAAATTGCGCTGTGCCGCGGCAAAAAACTCTACGACAAACGCGACGACATGGCCAAGCGCGACGCGCAGAGAGACATAGACCGCAGCCTGCGCGCGAAGGGATAGCCGGCGCGACATGGGGGCGTATTTGGTTTCGACGGGGATACGGAGAACCCGGGAAGCGAGCGGCGGCCCTGAACCGCCTCAAAAACGGGAAACTTAAAATGAACTGACGATTATAATAACGTCGCCGTCGCGGCTTAAGCCGTGACCGTCGGCCCCGAGCCTCCTGCGGCGCGGGTCACCGGCGTCGAAAATGCAGGGAACCAGCCCGTCTAAGCTTTGCGGCGGGTGGGATTGATGAAGCTACCAAGGCCGGTATCCTGTCTGTGGGAGACCGGCGGAGGGAATTTTAAAACATAGACTGCGCTCGGAGAAACCCTGGTTGTCTGATCTTCGGACAGGGGTTCGACCCCCCTCGCCTCCACCAAACGGACATTACACGAACACCTATTTTTTCAAAGGCGGCTTTGCCGTCAGGGAGTGGTTGTGATGTCAAGACAGAGCCCGAGGGCTGAGACACATCGTGTCTTGACTCTCGGGCTTTTTCTGGGTTTTAATCTGCGTATTTGATGAATTCTTTTATGCTATAGATCAACTGCTTTTTAATGGCGACATCGCAAATGATGCCGTAATAATCCTGGTTTAGATCCGATATAATTGCCTCGCTTGCAGAATACATTCTCCTTGCTCGGGGTGCTGAAATAAGCATCGCGTTGGCAACGTCAACCATCCTGTCTATGCACGGGTATTTCTGACGTAGCTCTTGGTCGAGCTGGTAAGCTGCCGCGCAATTCCCATACAATCTGACATTTCTAATGGACTGGTCGATATGATCCAAGTCATGGAGAATATCCGTGCAATCACAGGATTCTTTAATTGATTCTAATGTTTTAGTGACAAGATTGTCATGAAAATGTATCATTGTTTTACCTCATTTCAGTCATACGCACAGTAATAACAGATATTCTAACTAAGAAATACATTAGGCCTCACCACACAGTTGCTCCAGCAGTTTTCTAACTGTCATTTCTGCGGCGGCGAGACGCATTGGCAATGTATCAACCACTATGGATGAAACAGATTTACAAATATTGGCTGCGCATCCAACTCGCCGCATATTCTTTCAGGACAGTATGTTTGAAGGCGCTTGGGAAAGAGACTAAATCAATGAGAACGCAATATCAATCGCCCTGAGCATCTTCTTTGGTCACTCCTTGAATTTAATCGATTATGTTGTATATATCAATATTTTAACAAAACTTGGCCCCAAACGCAAGTGGTTCGGACACACGCAAAATACAAGAAATACTTCGCAGACAAATCGCTTATGGTTATCGGTAATTTTGCTTCTTTCTCACCTGATAATTGCCGCATTCAAAGTTTTGCGAACAGTACAGTAGATTCAAAGCGCTATGGCAGATGGATATGGTAGCGCATGCCTGTCCTCCGCTAAGGCTAAAAGACTTCCTGCATAGCCATGAACGGCACCGTAGCACAAGGTCTTATAACATAGGCTGGTGAAAACGGTATATGCAGGATTGCAATATATATTGGATAGGGGAAGAGGAGAACCTTGAGAGGCCGTCCAACATGGTGACATTGCAACAAAACCAGCGCAAGGAGCGCCAAGACGCATGAACCGTATAACACGAGATATGCGATACTGCCAGTTTCTCATGGAACATATCTGAAGGTACGGCGGCCATGTCTGCAGGAAGTACAACAAAGCGCTCTCTTATATCTACTATATCTACTTTTGGCTTGGCCGCTACGATGGTTCTCGACATCCCTGACTTGTCAAACTCACCGCCCATAAATATCTGGGCCAAGTTCATTCACCGCATGCACCGACACAATTCACGTCTGTATGTTGTGAAGTTGTGGACGCGCATGCATAAGCAGGAACATACCTGGGCTGTTGAGAGTCCATGGCAAGTATATACTGTGAAGGATTGGTGAAGAGAACGCCAAAGAAAAGAACCTGCAAGATATATGAACAGATGAGATAATTCCGGTCAGCGCATTAGAATTGGCGTAAGGGCGGTTCTCAGAAGCTGTATTGCGGCCATAGATGAATTTTCACTACAACATCCTGAACGTCTACTCTGAACAATACTTGCACCTTCGTAGATTTTTTGCAAAGCAGTCGTCCGCTTTGCACGCAAAGGTATCAAGCCGGAATGTGCTCATGCAATAATGGTTTTGGATTCACCAACTGTTTTTACGCAACGCAATTGCAAAACACTATTCAAAGCGAAAGCAGGGGGACTCTGGTATTCTGCACAAGATGATACGGCTGTTTACACCTCCGGTATAATGGGAGAGGAAAGCGTACTTCGGTAGGCCAAAAACACTTTATGATCTCCGTTGTTTCTATTCGCTTGTCGACTTTGATAGGCAGATGGCCGTCTACCAACGTCGTAGCAATGCTCGCTCCCTGTTGTTCCTTTTTCGATGAACTTCTCCTCGTGTTACCCTCGCTTTTTCGATGCAATATATTCGATATGCCTACGCAGAGTTGGTGGAAAAGGGCGACAGCATCTGGTTTTCTGAAACGAGCGCGCATAAAAATGCAAACGCTTTCCATCCTACCATCGCGCAAATGTCTTTACAAACGTTGCTTTTCCTGATATACTACCTATTAACATTTAAACAGATTTCTGAGGAGGCGCATTGTATGAACCCTGCTGTTTTAGTTGAGAAGAGGAAAAATGCGCTGGGAATCCTCAACTATTTGATTGATAACGGCGAGGCTTCTCGTCAAACGCTATCAAGCGAGTTAAAGCTGAGTTCCGGAACAGTGACCAATATTGTCACGGAACTTTTGGAAAAACGGCTCGTGCTTGAAAGCAGGCAATTGCGCTCTGCTGTCGGACGTAAAAGTACATTGCTGCAATTTAACTTAAACCTGTGCAACATTGTTACTGCCTCAATAGCCGTAGATGCTTCAGACGCCGTTCGCCTTGCAGTCACCAACTTAGGTGGCGAGGTCATTGCGGAAAGTTCCGTTCAATGCGATCTGCGCATTTGCAAGGATCGCTCCGAATTTGAAGTTATCAAAAGCATCATTGACATTTTTCGCGCGTTTATCGGCGCACAGCCTGAATCACTGCATCAAAGCATATTTGCCATAGGCGTTTGCATCGGAGGCATGGTGCATGCGGCTCAAACCGCTGATTCGGCGCAGACCATTGATTTACCATTGTACAACTGGTACAATGTAAATCTGATCTCTCCATTAAGCGCTGCAATGAACCTTCCCGTGTTTATAGAGGGCGTTACGAGAATCAAGGCACTTTACGAAATGCGTTATATTGATCCGTCGGAGAGAAATATTTTGTTTCTGAATCTTTCGTCTGGCGTTGGCATGGTAAACTTCTTCAATGGTAAAATGGTTTTGGGAAAATATGGCATAGCGGGTGAGGTGGGCCATATTTCCCTAAATATTCACGGCCCTCAATGCTTTTGCGGAAACAATGGCTGCTTCGAGCAGTATTGCGGCATGAACAATATACTCACGCGCATTCCGGCCCTGCTTTCTGATGAAACGGATGTGCTTTATGATATGGTCGTCAGAAAGCAGATGCCTATTTCGCCGGAACTACTGTTTGCGGCACACAGAAAAGGCTCCCTGGAAGTGCATCGCCTCTTATTTGAAGTGTC
>CAJFUU010000130.1 GCA_904420265.1 uncultured Clostridia bacterium | reverse complement strand
GTTTCTGGTGCTGGATGTCAAGACCGGCTCCGGCGCGACATCCGTCCGCGCTGCGCGAGGACGTTTTGCTGGGGAGTCACAGTTCGCTGCTTGCTGTGCCGAAAAGGCGTTTTGGCGAACCGCGGTGCGGAGAAAGCACGTCGAGATAGGCGTTCTGGGGAATGCGCATATCCATGTCGGAAAGGTGTTTCGACCTGCATCGGCGAGCGCCTTGCACGCCATCGGTTGCGCATCCGCGTCGCGCGAAAGTCACGCGCAAAGGCTTTGGCCTGCCTGCCCGAGGGACGGTCCTGACAAGCGGCGCTCCGCAACACGGCAAACGTACGTCGGGACGGTTTCCGGAAGGAACGTGCGCCGGCGGCAATGCGGTGCTGACGCTGCGCGTCATATCGCGTCAATCCGGCGGCGGATTTTCCGTGCTTTCAAGCCTCCAGGTTGTGCACGCAGGCCCTTACGCCACGACAGCAAGGTTTCCCGCACGCTTTTGGCGCCTTGGAGCAGCCGGGCTTGGCTTTTCCCAAACACGGAAACGCAAGCGCACCCCAGACGGGCTTTTTACTCCTGACGGAACGGTTATGGATTCGAATAGCGCCGCTCTGCCGCGCCGGACATCCCTCAAAGGAGCATATCTATTGCTGCTCCATCCGCGCCGTTTGCTCGGCCAGCGTCAGCGCCGTAATGATCTCATCCAAATCGCCCTCAAGCACGTCGTTCAGGCGATAGAGCGTCAAGCCGATGCGGTGGTCGGTAACGCGGCCCTGGGGGAAGTTGTAAGTGCGAATGCGTTCGGAGCGGTCGCCCGTGCCTACCTGCAGACGGCGGCGGTCGGCGTATTCGCCTTCCTGTTTTTCGCGCTCCATTTCATACAGGCGCGATTTGAGCACGCGCATGGCCTTTTCGCGGTTCTGGATTTGCGAGCGCTGATCCTGTGAAGTGACCACCAGTCCGGTAGGAATGTGAGTAATGCGCACGGCGGAATCGGTGCGGTTGACGTGCTGGCCGCCCGCGCCGGAGGCGCGATAAGTGTCGATGCGCAAATCGTTGGGGTTGATTTCCAGCTCCACATCCTCGGCTTCCGGCAGCACCGCCACCGTAGCCGTGGAAGTGTGGATGCGGCCCGAACTTTCGGTAACGGGCACGCGCTGCACGCGATGCACGCCGCTTTCAAACTTCAGCTTTTCAAAGACGTTTTTGCCCGAAATCAGGGCCACGCTTTCCTTGATGCCGCCCAATTCCGTAGAGCCGTCTTCAATCAGTTCCCACTTCCAGCCCTGCCGGTCGGCGTAGTGCTGATACATGCGCAGAAGTTCGGCGCCAAAGAGGCCGGCCTCGTCGCCGCCTGCGCCGGCGCGCACTTCCAACACCGCGTTTTTGCGGTCGTCCGGATCCTTGGGCAACAGGGCGATGCGGGCGTTGTGCAAAGCTTCGCGCAACGCCGGTTCGAGCCTTTCCAGCTCCTCGCGCGCCATGTCCGCCATGTCCGGCTCGGCGAGCAATTCGTGCGCTTCGTCGATCTGCTCAGCCAGCGAGCGACAGTTTTTGGCAATTTCGTTTAACTCCGTCAGGTCGCTGTGTTCACGCATCAACCTGGCGAAAAGCTGCGTGTCGGCAATGACCTCCGGCAGCGTAATGCGGATGGACAACTCCTCATAGCGCGCCTCAATGCTCTCCAGCTGCGCCAGTATGCGCGCCTGTTCGGACTGATTTCTTTCCATAAATATACTCACTCCCGTATTACAACCACGCGGTCGCGCCCGCCCAGATCGCGCAGGACGTTGCCGCCGCCAAACAGCGCGCGCACGCTTTCGGCTTCGTCATAGCCAATTTCCAACATCAAGGTCCCGCCAGGGGCAAGGAAATTTTGATATTCCCCGGCAATGCGGCGGTAGAAATCCAGCCCGTCCGCGCCGCCGTCAAGCGCCAGGCGAGGCTCCTTTTGCACCTCGGCCTGCAAAGAGGCCATTTCTTCGCTGCGAATATAAGGGGGATTGCAGACGATAAGGTCAAATTCCCGCCCGCGCACGGGCTGAAACAGGTCGCCGCAAACAATTTCCGCCTTTACGCCCAGCCGGCGCCGGTTTTCTTCCATGACCGCGCAGGCGCCGGCGCTTACGTCCGCGAGCGTCGCGCGCGCGGGGGCGTACAGCTTTGCCAGGCTCAGGCCTATCGCGCCGCTGCCCGCGCACAAATCCAGCACGCGGGGCGCCTGTGCGCCGCGCAGACAGGCAAGCGCCGCCTCGCAGAGCGTTTCCGTATCCTGCCGGGGAATGAGCACGCGCGCGTCCACAAAAAATTCCAGGCCCATAAACCAGGCGCTATTGAGCACGTACTGTACCGGTTCCCCATGCAAACGGCGCGCCAGCAGCGCGTCCAAACGCGTCTCCTCCTGCGCGGAAAGTTCGCGCAGGGAGTTTCCCCAGCACAACAGCCGCGCGTCCGCCGCGGGATCCAGGCTTCCGGCGGCCTCCAATTTGCGCGCCGCCAGGGCGCGCCATGCAATTGCCAGCATAACCTCTCCAAAGCATAGGAAAACGCCGGAGGAGGATAAACCTCTCCCGGCGCTTTTGAACGGCTACATTCCGTAGCGCTTCTTGAAGCGGTCCACACGTCCGCCGCTGTCAACCAGCTTCTGCTTACCGGTGTAGAACGGATGGCACTTGGAGCAAATATCCACGCGCATCTCCTTCTTCACGGAGCCTGTCTCAAACGTTTCGCCGCAAACGCAGCGAACGATCGCCTTGCCGTAATTCGGATGGATTTTTTCTTTCATGGTTTTCACCTCTTTGTCACCGGACTGTCGGTTCTCCGGCGGAACCGGCATCCGCGTGGTCATGCAAAAGATATTATAGCACAAGAGAAGGGCAGCTTCAAGAGGTCGCGGGAATTTTACACGAAGATATTTCTTTGAACGCCCCGTCTGCGCCATAATAAAGGAAGAAAGCGGGAGAAAAGGTGCGGGCGGAACACGGGGCGCGTCGGTGGCGATTTGAGAATTATGCGTATATTTATGCAAACAAAAGCGGCGATTATGGGCGGTTATACGCATGACGTCGGAATTAAATGCGAAAAATGCGCATAAAAAGTCAAAACGTTATCAAAAAATTTACAATTCTTTGCATGTTGCGCTATTGACAAAATCGCCGAAGAATGGTACATTATGACCATGCGTTAGCACTCTCAATCGTTGAGTGCTAACAGCGAATCGAAGGGAGGCGTGGTTATGGGCCTGGACGAGCGAAAGTTCCTGATTTTGCAGGCCATTATTGACGACTACATTACCACGGCCATGCCCGTCGGCTCGCGCACGATCTCGCGCAAGGCGGGCGTGGGCTTTTCGCCCGCGACCATCCGC
>CAJFUU010000129.1 GCA_904420265.1 uncultured Clostridia bacterium | reverse complement strand
CTGGGATTGGTTCAGCGATGAAGAAGGGGCGAAGGCCATAGCCGGGGTCATGATTGGATATGGGTTGGAAAAGCCAGACGATATTATGGTCATTTCTGAAACGGCGCAGGAAAACGGGACAACCATTCTGGATTTGCTTCTTAATTCGAACGCGAGCGAGTACGAGGTTGTTTTGATATGCTATGATTTGCCCCCGGACACAGGCGTGAATGGCCGTGGCAAACTCGTACTGCTGATTAACTGCGGATACTATATCATCGAATTGACCTATTTTACGAAAACCGGTTATACATTTGGTGATATAACCGATACAGACCGCACGTCCATGCTTGGTTTATACATGTATCATGCATACGATTCTTTGACTTATGAAGATTGTGGATTTGCAACAAAAGAATATACGCTTGGCGAGATTTTTGCATAACCTGCCCTGTATGCGCTGGCGCGCGCGGACAAACCTTGCCTTTTCAAGAGAAGGGGCAGGGTTTGTTTGCATCGTGCCTCCCATGCCCCAAGGCCGGCATCCCGTACAGAGTCAAACCAGCGACTGCACCTCCCTTTCTTCCGCCCTCACCTGCAATTCCGTAAAAAATTCCTCCTCGCGCCCGGTGAAGCGGTTGTCGATGTGATAGATTTCCAGCACGTCGCCGGCGGGGAAAAGGTTTTGCCCGCGCACCCAGGAAAGCAGCGCGTTTATATGCTGGCCAAGACGGCGATAGCTTCCCCGGTAAAACAGGCGCGCATAACGGCCGCCGGGCAGCGTGAAATCGCCCGCGCCTTCGCCGTCCAGGAGGAAGAACACCGAGCGGTAGAGGCCGATCCTGCCCGCGCGCAGATCTTCCGGAGACATGCTGGCGCCGATTTTCTGACCGCCCAGGTCGCGGATGCTGTCCGCGTGGCGGCGGTGCAGGCGCTTGATGGCAAAGTCCATCTCTTCGTCGCGGGAAATATCGGCGTTGAGGCGCAGGCAAAAGCGCGCCGGCAGGTCAACCAAGCTGACTTCGCCCTCGTCCATATGCGCGTAGCTCTCCAGAACGCTCGCCCGCGCGCGGATGGCGCGCTCGGCGGCGCGCAAATCGCGGATGCGCGCGCGAATCAGTTGCCGTTCCTCTTCCAGAAGCTGGAGCGTGTTGGCGACGCTCAACCCCTGTAAATACTCGCCGATGCGCTCCATGGAAAACCCCAGCGTGCGCAGATCGCGGATGATGGTCAGGCGGTAGATGTCGTTCAGGTCGTAAATGCGGTAACCGTTTTGCGCGCGCCGGGGGCGAATCAGCCCCAATCGCTCGTAGTAGCGCAACGCGTCCGTTCCGACGCCGTACAGTTCGGCGATTTCATGGATGGTATAGCTGTCCTTCATATCCGCCTCCGCAAAAAATAACACATTTGTCCTTGACCTTGGTATTATACCAGGGTTTACACTACCTGTAAAGGCGGTGCGGCAAGGTGCCCGGAGGCCCGCCCGGACAGGGCGTTGCGCCGCGGCGGTTCGCGTTGCGCGCGCGGACGATCCCCGAAAAGGCGAGGTTGGTGTATTCCGGCAGCTTCGCGTTGCGCGAGGATGGGCGATGGGCGGCGCATCCTGCCCCGTAAATGTAGAGGCTTCGCCTTGCGCGCGGACGGCGCATACGATTTCTACATGACGGCAGACGCTCAAAAGGCTCGCTTTGTGTGCGGGCGGGCAGTGGATGACGTGCCCTGCCCCCGTAAATGTAGAGGCTTCGCCTTGCACGCGGACGGCGCATACGATTTCCGCATGACGGCAGACGCTCAAAAGGGCTTGCATTGTGTGTGGACGGGCAGTGGATGACGTGCCCTGTCCCGTAAATGTAGAGGCTTCGCCTTGCACGCGGACGGCGCATACGATTTCCGCATGCCTGCGGACGCTCAAAAGGGCTCGGCTTGTGTGCCGACGGGCAGTGGATGACGCGTCCTGTCCCGTAAATGTAAATGCTTCGCCTTGCGCGCGCCGATTTCGCCGACCAATGCATGGATATGGCCTGCCGCTTCGCTCTGCACGAGGATGGCGCATACGATTTCCGCATGACGGCGGACGCTCAAAAGGCTCGCTTTGTGTGCGGGCGGGCAGTGGATGACGTGCCCTACCCCCGTAAATGTAAACGCTTCGCCTTGCGCGCGCGGACGGCGCTATCGGAGCGGTCGCAGGGGTATGGCATGACGAGGACTCGTCTTGCATGCGCGGACGGTGCCAACAGCGTGGAAGGGCTGGAGGACACGGTGGAGGGCTGCTCGCCTTGCATGCGCGGATAGCGCTTTCCGCAGGCTCGGCTACCCTCTCCCGCAAGACTGCTCGCCCTGCACGCGCCGACAGCGCGGCAAAATCCCGCCGATACGTTTGAACTGTGGACGCTTCGCCCTGCACGTGTGGCCAGCGCCATGATTATGACTGTGCCCGCGTTCGGTCAGGGTCAGCCGTTTTCCGCGCGGACGGCGCGCTGTCAACGTATCCGCGGTGGCCGGCAGCACATGCTTCGCCCTGCGCGCGGACGGCGCTATGTTTATGATTGTGCCCGCGTTCGGTCAGGGTCAACCGTTTTCCGCGCGGACGGCGCTTTGAACGCGCGGTTTTTTGCGCGGCACGCCGTCCCGCTTCCGGGCGCTTTGCAAAGTGTGCCGGGACGGGAGCGTTCCACCGGCGGCCTGAACCGCCCGCCGCAATTTTCAAGGAGGAGGATACTTGTGAACCCCGTCAAACGCGCCCTGCGCGGCGCGCTGTCTTTTCGCCGCGTGGCGTTGATTGCCCTGGGCATGGCCATCGCTACGTTCGGCCTGTTTAACATCCACCGCCGCGTGGACATCACCGAGGGCGGCGTGCTCGGCCTGGTACTGCTGCTGGACCACCACTTTGGCATTCCCCCGTGGGCGCTGACCGCGGCGCTGGATGCGGCCTGTTACCTGCTGGGCTGGAAGGTATTGGGGAAGAATTTCCTCATCCGTTCCGGCGTGGCCACGCTGTGCGGGGCGGCGTTTTTCCGCCTTTGGGATTTTACCGGACCGGTTTTGCCAGATTTGAGCGCCCAACCGCTGGCGGCGGCGCTGCTGGGCGGCCTGTTTGTGGGCGTGGGCGTAGGGCTGGTGGTGCGACAGGGCGGTTCTTCCGGCGGCGACGACGCCCTGGCGCTGGTAATTTCCCGCAAGACGGGCTGGCGGCTTTCGCGCGCCTATCTGTTTACGGATTTGACCGTACTGGCGCTGTCTTTGACCTATATCGCCCCGCTGCGCATCGCCTGGTCGCTGATAACGGTGACGGTTTCCTCGCTGCTGATTGACTTTGTGAAAAGTTTCGGCCATAGCGAAAACCGCTCAAAGGCATAACATTTTGCGCGTTGCCTTTGCGCATTTTGGGCGCTATAATGATGCCGAAAACAGCGTGAAAGGGAATTGTTTATGAGGATTCTTGTCGATACGCACACGCATACCATCGCCTCTGACCACGCATATTCCACAATTCTGGAAAACGTTGCCGCCGCGGCGCGCGCGGGGCTGGAGGGCCTGGGCATTACCGACCACACGCCGCCTTTGAGCGATTCGCCCGATATGATGCACTTTCAAAACCTGCGCGTGGTAGACCGTGAAATTGACGGCGTTACCGTTTTGCGCGGAGCGGAACTGAATATCTGCGACGGGCGCGGAAATCTGTATGTGGACGGCGACGCCATGCGCGAAATGGACTACTGCATTGCCAGCATTCATCCCATCCTTTATGCTTCCAGCGATCCGGCGGAAAACTTGCGCGCTTATCAGGGGGCGATGGAGGACCCGCGCGTGAAAATCCTCGGCCATCCCGAAGACGGGCGCGCCCCGGTGGACTTCATGGCCCTGGCCCGCGCCGCCCGCGATCAGGGCGTGCTCGTCGAGGTCAACAATTCTTCGCTGCGGCCCATTACCTACCGCCGCAATACCCGGGAAAACATAACCGCCATGCTGCGCGCCTGCGAAGCGTGCGGGACGCACATTTGCCTGGGCACCGACGCGCACTTTGCCACCGCCGTGGGCCGCTTTGACGAATCGCTTTCCCTGCTGGAAGAAATCAGTTTTCCGGAAGAACTGGTGGCCAACACTTCGCTGGAAAAATTTCTTTCTCTGATTGGGCGCAGGGCCTAGAGTGTGTTTGAAAAGGGAAAAATCCGCAATTTGGATGGAATTTCCCACCAGTTTTCGCGAAGAATTCGCAGGCTTTGTAGCGCTAAGTCGAGAATTCGGAGCGCCAAAATGGAGCAAAAGACGCCAAAATTGCATTTTAAGGAATTTTCAAACACACTCTAGCCGCGCCTTCCGAAGTTTCTCGCGCGAGGAACAGGTTCGCGCTTTTCGAAAACGCCTTTGCAAAGTTCAGGGCGGGAACGGCGCCTTTCGCCGGCAAACTGCGGCGGTTCGGCTTTTGCTCCGCCCGCCGCTTCAATTTCCCGCTCCTCCGAAGCTGTTTTGGAGGCGTCAAAGCGCCGGCAAAGCCTGCAAACACGAATAAATAGGCAAGCCAGGGAACGGAAGCAATTTTGCTTTTCCCGGCGAACTTGCCAAGCCTTTCAGAAATGTCAAATTCAGCCGCAAGGTTTACTGGTTTGCCGTCTTGCTTTGCAGATTTTTTCACTGTTTGCAGCCCGTTGGCTTTGCCAATATCCCGGCCCCTCCGAAGCTGTTTCGGAGGGGTTTGTATGCGCATGGGGAGCGAGAGCAATTTTCTGCGCGCGCCCTGTTCTCGCCGCAAAGGTTAAATAATTTATGGGCATGCTATCTTCTGGCAAAAACGCTTGACTTTTCCAGAGGACGGCTTTATGATTATTTAGTCTAATTAATTGATTTGGAGGCGGCGCGATGGACCCCTTTCTGGCCACGCTCAACGAGATGTTTACCACCACGTATCGCTCCGTGCTGAAAGTGGAGGAGGTCATGCTGCGCCATTTGAGCAACAACAGCCT
>CAJFUU010000128.1 GCA_904420265.1 uncultured Clostridia bacterium | reverse complement strand
TCGCCAGCTGCACCGGCCGCAACTGGAAGGAGAACGAACTGTTCATCGTCGAGGGCGATTCCGCCGGCGGCAGCGCCAAACAGGGCCGCGACCGGCGCTTTCAGGCCATTCTGCCCCTGCGCGGCAAGCCCCTCAACGCCGAGAAAAAGCGCATTGACCAGGTGCTTGCCAACGAGGAGTTCCGCTCCATCATCACCGCGCTGGGAACGGGCATCGGCGAAGATTTCGACCTTTCGCACCTCAAGTACAACCGCGTCATCATCCTTTCGGACGCCGACCAGGACGGCGCGCACATCCGCGCCATTCTGCTCACGTTCTTTTTCCGCTATATGCGCGAATTGGTGACCGACGGCCACGTCTACATCGGCATGCCGCCGCTCTACTGCGCGAAGAAGGGCGCGGAGCACATCTACTGCTTCGACGAAAAGGAACTGGCCAAAGCCACGAAAAAACTTGGCCGCGGCTACAGCGTGCAGCGCTACAAGGGCCTGGGCGAAATGAATCCCGAGCAGCTCTGGGAAACCACCATGAACCCCAACGGCCGCAAAATGGTGCAGGTGACCATCGACGACCTGGCCGAGGCGGAGCGCCGCGTCACCGTGCTGATGGGCGATAAGGTGGACCCGCGCCGGGAATATATCCAGTATTACGCAAATTTCAACCGCGAAGACAATTTCGAGCCGGTCGGCGAAGGAGAGTAAGGCATGGCGGGAAGGAAAAAGGACGATAAGATCATCTTCTCCGAGCAGATTGTGCAAAAGTCCATGGAGGATGTGATGCACGATTCCATGATGCCCTACTCGGAATACGTCATCCTCGAGCGCGCTCTGCCGCGCGTGGAGGACGGCCTGAAGCCTGTGCAGCGGCGCATCCTTTATACCATGCACGAGTTGGGCAATACTGCCGACAAGCCGCACCGCAAGTGCGCCCGCATCGTGGGCGATTGCCTGGGCAAATTCCACCCCCATGGCGATACCAGCGTTTACGACGCGCTGGCGCGCATGGCGCAGCCCTTTGTAATGCGCGCGCCGCTGGTGGATGGCCACGGGAACTTCGGCTCCATCGACGGCGACAGCCCGGCCGCCATGCGCTATACCGAGGCGCGCATGACGGAACTTGCCCAGGTGCTTTTGCAGGACATAGACAAGGACACCGTGGGCTTCCATCTCAACTTTGACGACACCCAGAAAGAGCCGGACGTGCTGCCCGGCCGCTTTCCCAACCTGTTGGTCAATGGCGCCAACGGCATTGCCGTGGGCCTGGCTACAAATATCCCTCCGCATAACCTCGGGGAGGTGATTTCCGGCGTCATCGCGCAAATTGAAACCCCGGACATCACTACCGAAGAATTGATGCAGTATATCCCCGCGCCGGATTTTCCCACCGGCGGCGTGCTCTCCAAAGACGGCGAATTGCTTGAAGCCTATCGCACCGGCCGGGGCAAATTGCGCCTGCGCGCCAAGGTGGAAATTGAGCCGGCCGCCAACGGCAAAACGCTGCTGGTGATTACCGAGATACCCTATCAGGTCAACAAATCGGCGATGCTGGAAAAAATATTGCGCCTGAGCGAAGAGAAAAAATCGCTGCTGGCCGGCATCAACGACATCCGCGACGAATCCGACCGCCAGGGCATGCGCGCCGTTATTGAACTTAAGCGCGATGCGGACCCGGAAAAGGTGCTCAACGTCCTTTATAAGTATTCGGATTTGCAGGTGACCGTGGGCGTCAATATGGTGGCCATCGCGCAGGGCAAGCCCGTGCAGCTTGGCCTCAAGGATATGATTGACCACTACATTCGCCACCAGAAGGACGTGGTCACCCGCCGCACGCGCCATGAATTGGAACAGGCCGAGGCCCGCGCCCATATCCTCGAGGGATTGATTGTGGCGGTGGATAACCTTGACGAGGTTATCCGGCTCATCCGCGGCAGCAAAACGCCCCGCGAGGCCCGGGATAAGCTGGTGGCGCGCTTTGATCTCACGGAAATCCAGGCCCAGGCAATTTTGGATATGCGCCTGCAGCGCCTTACCAACCTGGAAATACTCACGCTGCGCAAGGAGTACGCGGAAATTGAAAAGCGCGTGGCGCATCTGAAGGGCATCCTCGCCAGCGAGAAGAAACTTTTGAAGGTCATTGTCAGCGAACTTAGGGAGATCGGCGAAAAGTATGCCGACGCGCGCCGCACGCGGCTGGTGGATTCCTTTGAACAGATTGTCATTGAGGAGGAGGCTCCGGTGGCGGATGAGGCCACCGTGCTTGTAACCCGCGCCGGTTTTGTCAAACGCTTTGCCCGCAAGGGCGCGGAAAAGGCGTTGGAGGGCGCCGAACCGCCGCGCGCGTTGTTCGACGTTATGACCGACGAAAAACTGCTCTTCCTTACCAACGCGGGCAACTGTTATGCCGTTGGCGTTGCGCAGATTCCCGAGTGCCGGCCGCGCGACCGCGGGCTGCCGCTGGGCGGGCTGTTGGCCGGGCTGGAAAAGGACGAACGCCTTGTCCACGTGCTTGCGCCGGGACGCGAATGGGCGGGGGAAATCGCCCTGATTACCGAAGGCGGCCTCGTCAAGCGCCTGGCCGTTTCGGAACTGAACGTACGCAAGGCGCGCTATGCCGCGCTGACGCTGCGCGCGGGCGATCAACTGGCGGCAGTGGTTCCGCCCACATCGGAGGGCGACCTGCTGGTGGTTACGCGCCAGGGCATGGCCATCTGCTTTGCGCTGGCGGAAGTGAGCGTTCTTGGACGCACGGCGGCGGGCGTGAAGGCCATACAGCTCGCCCCGGGCGACCGCGTGATTGCCTGCTTTGCCCATAACGGCGAGGGAGAGGTGCTGCTGATTTCGGATCGCGGCTATATGAAGCGCTGCCTGCTGCTTGATTTTGACCGCCAGGCGCGCGGCGGCAAGGGGCTCAAGGCCATTACCTTCCTCAAAAACGGCATGAACGGCGAAGCTATTGTCGCGGCGTTGCCGGTGCGCATGCCCTATACGTTTGCGGTGTTCCAGAAAAGCGGCGCGCAGTCTTCCTTCAATACCGAGGAAATTGCCATTGAGACTCGCGCCGGCAAGGGGCAGCCCTATGTGCTCGCCGTCATGGGCGATACGGTGGAAGATGTCGTTCGCGGCCCGGAGCAGGCCGGGATATAGGGGAAAACGCGCAACTTACGGCCTTTGGCTTACGGACAGCGGTTTCAGCGCAGAACGCACGCCAGCATCGTGCGTTCCACAAAACGCTTCCGTTCACTTCGCAAGATTTGAACGGAAGCGTTTTCATGTACGAACAAAGGCTGCCAACACACGCGTTCAGTGCCGGCAAAGGGCCCTGCCTTGGTTTTACCTTGCGTATCTGCTTGCGCCATGGGTGGGCGCGCCGGGTAGTATCCCTTGCCAGCGCTAAAGGTTTGTTTGCTTCGAGGGAGTATGGCATGACTGGCGATGCAAAATATCCGGGCAACTGCGTCCTTTTGCGTCGCGGGCAGGTACGCTGGGGTAGTATCCCTTGCCAGCGCTAAAGGCTCGTTTGTTTCGAGGGAGTGCGGGCATGGCCGACGATGTGGAATATCCAGCGGGAAATTACATGCTTGTGTTACGGTGTGGGCATGCAGGATACTTCGACGCTTGCCGGTATCAAAAGAGATCATTTGCTCCGCGGGAGTGAGGATCGGTCGACAATGCAAAATGCTTGGCAAAATCTGGTCGTTTGCGCAGCAGGGCAGGTGATAGGGATGCTTTGACTCATGCACGGTATCAAAAGATCGTTTGCTCCGCGGGAGTGAAGATGCAGCTAACAACGCAAAATATCCGGCGAGAATCTGATCGTTTGTGCCAGAGAGCGGGCACGTCAAGCCATTATCCTCGATAGAGGGTAAAAGTTTGCATGCCTCAAGGGGTGTGGGTACGGTTGACGATGTGAAATGCCTGGCAAGAACCCATGGTCTTGCACAGCAGGGCAGGTACGTTAGGGGGAATATCCCTTGGCAGATGCCAAAGGTTTGTCTGCTTCGGGGGGAGCGAGGGCATGGCCGACGATATGGGGAATATCCGGCGGGAGACTATATGTTTGCGCTAGGGGACGTGTTGTATATGCTATAATGTGGGCGCACAGGATGCTTTGGCCTCTGCCAGGTGTTAAAAGGTCATAAGATCCGCGGGAGAGAGGATGCGGTCAATAGCGCAAAATGCCTGGCAAAAATTCACCTTTTTGCGCAACAGGACGGGCGTGCAAGATGCTTCAATCCCTACCGGTATAAAAGACCATCGGCTCCGCAGGAGTAAGATGCGTTCAACAACACAAAATGCCTGGCAAAAATTTGCCCGTTGCACCGTGGGACGGGCACGCTGGAGGAGTATCTTTGGCCAACGCTAAAGATTTGTTTGCTCCGCAGGAGCGAGGGTACGGCCACGATGTGAAATATCTGGCAAAAATCCACCTTTTTGCGCAGCAGGACGGGCATGCAAGATGCTTCAATCCCTACCGGTATAAAAGATCATCTGCTCCGCAGGAACGAAGGTGTGGCTAACAACGCAAAATATCCGGCCAAATTCCATACTCTTGCACCAAGGGGCAGGCATGCTGGAGGGGCATCTTTGGCCGACGCCAAAGAATTGCATGCTCCGCAGAAGCGAGGGTACGTCCAACGATATGTCTGGCCGAACTTCATTCTGTTGCGCCATGTGACGGGCGTGCAGGATGTTTCCACTCCCGCTGGTCTCAAAGACCATCTGTTCCGCAGGAGCGAGGGTGCGGTCATAATTGTCTGGAGCGACGGTGCGGGCTTGCCCCGCGGGGGCGTTTGCAGAAGCGTCGCGTTTGTCCGCAGGGCTCGCATCCCGGCGCGCCTCTAAAGCGGTAGCGCCTTCGCTCCAAAACGCTATGCGTCGCGAAAAAATCGCAACCGCCCATGTCTTTTGCAAACAAAACACGGGCGGTTGCGCATCGGATATGCTTTACGCTATAAAAAGGACGCTTGCAGGCGCGTTTTCCGTCCGTCAGGATTTGGCGTTGGCCGGCGCAAGGCTGGAAGCCTCGCTTTGCCAAATCGTCGGAACCAAAAATTCCCGCGAATACATCCATTTTTGAAACGAATACAGGCGAATCCGGGATTTACATCCATATCTGGCGGGCGCAGCGCTCGGATAGGGCGGCGGAAGCGTCAGCGCCGCAGTTCCTTGCGCAGTATAAACTCTGTAAACATACCAAAGAAGGTCACAGCTACCAGTTGCAAAATGATGAGCACAACCTTGAGGAACACGCTGGAAACGGTCAAAAAGCCGTAGCCGAACAGGGCGGCGACGATGGCGCCAATGAGAAGCTGCCGGCCGAAGAGATACTGCGCCCGCTTCCAGGCGGCGGGGCTGGACATGCTGCGCACTGTACGGAAGCCAATCAGCTTATTTTCCGGGCTGGGCCTGCCGATCAGATAGCACAACGACATCAACAACACAAACGCAGGGAAGATAAAAGCGATTATGTAAGAACCGATGGGATACTGCATGGCGGATTCCTTTCCCAAGAAAAGCAGTGTTGAGAATACGGCGCACCCGGGGGGTGCGCCGCACAAAGTCGGGTATAGGGAATTAGTCGAGCGTCATGGTGCTGAGCACTTCGTTGAAGAACTCGCTCTGCTCCTGCACGAACGCAGTGGTGTCGGCAGCGTTCATGTAGTGGACGATCATGCCGCGCTCGGCGATGAAGTCCTGGAACTCCTGGGTTGCGGCGGCCTCTTCGAGGGCGACGCTCAGCTTGTCCACGATGGCCTGCGGGGTGTCCGCCGGAACGGCCAGGGCGCCCCAGCCGCCGATGACGACGTCAATGCCGCACTCCTTGAGGGTGGGGATGTCGGCAAAGGAAACGCTGTCGCGCTCCTCGGTCATGAGGGCAAGAACCTTCAGCCTGCCGGCTTCAACGCCAGCCTGAACCTCGCCGGGGTTAACGGTAACGGCGTCGATGTGGCCGCCCATGAGGGAGGTAACCGCCGAAGCAGCGCCGTCATAGGGGATGTGGTTGAACTGCGTGCCGGTGGCTTCCTCGATCATCGTGGCGGCGATGTGCCAGATGGAACCCGTGCCGGAGTTGCCGATGGTGACCTCGCCCGGATGCTCCAGCGCGTAGTTGATGAAGTCCTCAACGGAGTTGAAGCGGTCGTCGCTGGCGTTCACGGTCAGGGCGGCGGGAACCTCGGTCATGCGGCCGATGAAGGCGAAATCTTCCGGCACGATGTCGGAGATGCCCAGAATCTCCTGCATGACGACTTCAACGGGGATGTAGCAAATGGTGTAGCCGTCGGGAGCGGAGTTGCGCGCATAGGTCATGCCCACGCTGCCGGAACCGCCGGAACGGTTTTCAACCAGCACGGTTGCGTCCAGGGCATCCTCAAGGCCGGTGGCGATGATGCGGGAGGTCATGTCCGAAGCTCCGCCCGCGTCGTAGGGCACGATAATGTGAATCTCGCGCTCGGGATAGTTCGCCGCCGCGTCTTCTGCATAGGCAAAGGGCACAAGCAGCATGGTCAGAACCATCAGTACGGAAAGAACCTTTTTCATTGAAGTCTCCTCCTTATATTTTTGTGCTTGCGGGAAGGCCCGCAACCGCAAATCTGAAACCGGTACGCCTTACTCGTCGTGGGTGAGCAGCGCGCTCTTCTTGTTGCGGAATTCGGCGATAAGGCTGATAGTGATTACCAGCAGCGCGGCAATCAGAAGGCCCAGGGCGATGGGGCTCTTGAACAGGCCGCCCATGCCGTTGTTGATGCGGATGGACTGCAACAGGTTCTGCTCCATCATGTCCGCCAGCACGAACACCAGAATGGCCGGGGCCAGCGGGATGTCGAGTTTCTTGAGCACATAACCGATCACGCCGGAAACAAGCATAACCACGATGCCGAAGACGTTGTTGTCCACCGTGTAAGCGCCCATCATAGCCACAATCAAAACGATGGGGTAGAGCAGCTTATTGGGGATACTGGCCAACTTGGCCCACATACCGGCAAGGGGCATGTTGAGAATCAGCAAAATGACGTTGCCCACGAACATACTGGCGATGGTGCCCCAAATGACGTCCGGGTTGGTGATAAACAGCGTCGGGCCGGGGGTCATGCCGTGCATCATGAACGCGCCCATCAAAATGGCGATGGTCGGCGAGCAGGGAATGCCCAGCGTGAACAGCGGAATCATTGCGCCGCCAACGTAAGAGTTGTTCGCGGTTTCCGGGCCGGCCACGCCTTCAGGCACGCCCGTACCGAACTTCTCGGGATGCTTGGAGAGGTTTTTCTCCATCGAGTAGGAAATCAGCGCCGGAACGGCGGAACTGGTGCCGGGGATCAGGCCCATGAAGAAGCCCAGGAAGCTGCCGCGGATGATGGCCATGACGGTGGGCCGCACTTCTTCCGGCTTGAGTTTGGAGGAATTGACCGCCGTCGCCTTGCCGGTGACGCTGAGGTTTTCCATGCCCACCAGGATTTCGCTCAGGCCGAACAGACCCATCGAGAGCGTGACCACGTCCAGGCCGCTGACCAGTTCGTTCAGGCCGTAAGCGTAGCGGATGGTGCCGGAAACCGGATCCATGCCCACCATGGCCAGGGAAAGGCCGATGCACACCGCCACCAAACCGCGAATGAGCGATTTGCCCATCAGGCCGATGACCATGGACATGCCAAACACCAGCAGCGCAAACTGCTCGCTGGGGCCAAAGCTCAGCGCAAAGTCCGCAACCGTGGGGCCAAGCAGCGCCAGGCCCAGGGTGGAAATGATGCCGCCGACGAAGGAACCCAACGCGGCGACTTTTAATGCCACTCCGGCTCTGCCCTGCTTTGCCAATGGGTAGCCGTCCATACAGGTGATGACCGAGGCGGCCTCACCGGGCGTGTTGATCAGCACCGAAGTGATCGTACCGCCATACATGCCGCCGTAGTAGATGCCGCACAGCATGATGATGGCCGTGACCGAATCCAGCCCATAGCTGAGCGGGATCAGCAGCGCCGTCGCCTCGCTGGGGCCAATGCCCGGCAGCACGCCTACCAGCATGCCTACCATACAGCCGATAAAGCAGTAGAGAATGTTGGTTGGAGTAACGGCAATGCTTAAGCCCTCAACCAGATCCATCAAAGATTCCAACATTGGCGTTCCCTCCTATCAGAAGCCCCAACCGTTCACGGGAATTGGCACGCTGAAGCCGATCTTGAAAATGCCAAATACAATGGCGGTTACAATCACGGCGTACAAAAGCGCCTTCCACCACGGATAGGAACGGATGAACAGTATGAACAGCAGCAACGCGCTGGCAATGCAAAAACCGGTGTAGTGGACAATCAGTATAAAAGCCAGAATGGCCACCACCGTGGAAAGCACGTTGAGCAGCTCCTTGCCGCCGGGAAAGGCTTCGCCCAGAAGAATCTTGTCTTTGAAGATGGAGACAAGCGTATAGGCGATGCCCGCGACGATGGCGATGATCGCCACCCACCGGGGGAAGAAGCCGGGACCGACGCCGAATTGGTTGTAATACGGATACTTGAACGATTCCACGAAATAGTAAACGCTGTAGAGTGTAAACAGAATGCCCATGATCATGCCGGCATTCCATTTTTTGATGCCTTCGAATGATTTTTTCATATCGGCAAGCCCACCCCTTTTCGCATCCGCCGCAGGACGCAAAAGCGTCCTTGCGGCGTTGAATGCGTAAAATGTGAATAAGATTCATGGATGCTGAACGGCTATATAGATATTAACATTCGTGACGAAAATTGTCAAGGGCAATGCCGGTTAAAACTTTTACAATTATATCACAAATCTGACGAGGCGCCATTTCTGGCGGCTTCCTGCGCCTGCATGCGCATTTGTGCAGCGGGAAGTTGATGGGCATTTGTAATCAAAACGCTGCAAACACGGGCGATCATTTTGGCATAATCTTCCAAAAGTTCGTCGCGCATGCTAATGGTCGTGCCGGAGATGCTGACAGCGCCGCAGGGATAGCCGCTGCTGTCGCGGATGGCGACGGCCACGCACTTGACGCCGAGGGTTTCCTCCTCGCGGTCGGTGGCATAACCGCGCGCGCGAATGGCGGCGCATTCCTGCTCGATGCGCGCGCGCGTGGTGATGGTGTGCGGCGTAATCGCCGGCAGGCCCCAACGCTTGATGACGGCCTCAAATTCGTCTTCGGGAAGGTAGGCGAGCATCGCCTTTCCGCAACCGGTGCAGTGCAGCGGCAAACGCTTGCCGGCCACCGAGTAGTTGCCAATGCGTATGCTCGGGTAAACGCCTTCCAGGTAGAGGGCCTGCCCGTCGATATGGCTGGTGAGATAGATGTTTTCACCGGTTTTGACCTGCAATTCTTCCAAAAATGGCAGCGCATATTGTATGATAGGCATGGAAGTGCGCAGGTTGTAGCTGAGCGTCATGACGTTGTAGCCGAGTTGATAGGTCTGCGAGTGGGGGGAATAAAGCAGATAGCCGCGGCTCTCGAGCGTGCGAATCAGGTTCAGCGCCGTGCTCTTGGGCAGGCCAAGCTGGCGGCTGATTTGCGAAAGCGTCAATTCGCGCTGCACGGGCGTGAAGCACTCCAGGATGCCAATGGCCTTGAGAACGGAGTTGACCAGCGCGCCGTTTGCTGCGCCTGCATCGTGTTCAGACGTCGGTTTCATAAATACATTTCCTTCCTCTGCGGTAATGGGCGCCTGTTTTTTACATGGAAACCGCACGGGGGCGCCAATTCATACCCTGCGGACAGATTCCATTATAAACCGTTCAGCGATACAAAACAACTGGAAATTTTCCGGACGAATATTTCTGCGCACTTACAGCGACCCAAAACAGCGAATTCCGCGGTGGTTTCGTATTGACAAAGCGCCGGGATTGTTATAGAATGTTACATGAACGGGATTTAGGATTGCTGAACAAACGCACAACTACACAATGCGAATGGGCACGGATGGCGACGGGCCTCGCTGTCGTGCGCGGAAAGGAAGTTTTGCATGAAAAAGCTATACGGTGTAATCACGGCCATGACGACGCCGTTTGACAAGCAGGGCAAACTGGATTTGGACGCGATGCGCGCGCAGACCGAGTTTCTGATTGAAAAGGGCGTGGATTGCCTTTATCCCTGCGGCACAACCGGAGAAATGTACCTCTGCTCTGCGCAGGAGCGCGAAGCCATCGCCGAAACCGTGGTCAAGGCCGCGGCCGGCCGCGTGACGGTGTTCGTGCATGTGGGTGCCATGACCCAGGAGGAGACCATCCGCCTGGCCCGCCATGCCGAGTCCATCGGCGCGGACGGCATCGGCGTGGTAACCCCCAGCTACTTTAACGTGGACGACCGCGCCATGGCCGAGTACTACAAGACCATTTGCAAAAGCGTTTCGCCCGATTTCCCGGTTTATGCCTACGCCATTCCCCAGCTTGCCCACAACGGCCTGAGCTGCGAAGCGCTGGAAAACATATGCGCCGAGTGCCCGAACATGGTGGGCATCAAGTTCAGCCTGGCGGATATGACGCAGCTTCTCAAGTATAAGCGCGTCAACGGCGGCAACTTTTCCGTTGTTTTCGGCGCGGATCATCTCTTCCTGCCTGCGCTGGTCATGGGTTGCGACGGCACGGTGTCCGGCTGCTCCGGCCCGTTCCCGGAGCCGTTTGTCGAGGTTTACAAAAAGTTCCGCGAGGGCGACATGGCCGGCGCGCGCGCCGCGCAGGATTACGCCAACGACCTGGTATGGTTGATGAAAAGCGGCGCGGATATGTCCATCTTCAAAAACATACTTACCATGCGCGGCGTTCCCGGCGGCTATATGCGCCGTCCGCTGCTCGACCTGAGCGAAGAGGACGTGGCCAAGCTGCGCGAGGCCGTGGCCAAGTACATCTGACGCGGGCGCGGGGAAGGGGAGCGACTTTTATGGAAAATAGCCTTCATCGCGATTGCTTTGCCGCCATTGCCGAAATCGGCATCGTGCCGGTAATCAATATTCCCCGGCCGGAGTTGGCCGCGCCGCTTGCCAAGGCGCTGTGCGCGGGCGGCATTCCCGTCATTGAGGTCACGCTGCGCAACGATACGGCGCTGGAATCCCTCCGGCGCATCAAGGCCGAAAACCCCGCCATGCTCGCCGGCGCGGGCACGGTGCTCACCTGCCGGCAGGTGGACGACGCCCTGGCCGCCGGCGCGGATTATATCGTTACCCCGGGTTTCAACCCCAAGGTGGTGTCCCACTGCATGGAGGTTGGCGCTCCGGTGCTGCCCGGTTGCGTGACGCCTACGGAGATTGAGGCGGGACGCGAAGCGGGCCTGCGCCTGTTCAAGTTTTTCCCATCTGAACAGCTTGGCGGCGTGAAGACCATCAAGGAATTGTGCGGCCCCTATCGGGACATACGCTTTGTGCCCACGTCCGGCATCACGCTTGCCAATATTCCCGCCTATTTGTCCTGCGAACATGTGGCGGCGGTGGGCGGAAGCTGTATGGCGCCCGCCGCGCTGGTGCAGGCGGAGGACTGGGCGGGGATTACCGCCCTGTGCCGCGAGGCGGTGCGCGCTTCGCTGGGCTTTCGCATCATGCACGTGGGCATCAACGGCGACGCCTCCGAAGGCGAGGCCAACGCTCGCCGCTTTGCCGAAATTTTCGACCTGCCCTACATAAGCGGCGGCCGTTCGGACTTTGCCGGCACGGCGGTGGAATGCTGCAAGGCGCCCTTCCCCGGCGCCAAGGGGCATATCGCCATCGGCACGCACAGCGTGGAGCGCGCCGTGGCCAGCCTGCGCGCGCGCGGCGTGCGCTTTCGCGAGGAGTTTAAAAACGTGGATGACAAGGGCCGGCTGATCGCCGTTTATCTGGAAGAGGAAATCGGCGGCTTTGCCGTGCATCTGCTCAAGTGCAACTGACATCAAAAGGAGGAACTCCCATGAAAAAAATCATGAACGCGCCGGAGAATTATACCGACGATATGCTGCGGGGAATCTATGCCGCGCATGCGGACAGCGTCAAGTGCGCCGCGGACGATTTGCGCTGCTATTGCATCGCTCACAAACATCCCGGCAAGGTCGCCATCATCACAGGCGGCGGCACGGGCCATTTGCCGCTGTTCCTGGGCTATGTGGGCGAGGGCATGCTTGACGGCTGCGGCGTGGGCGGCGTGTTCCAGTCCCCCTCCGCCGAGCAGATTTTCAACGTTACCAAGGAAGTTGAAAACGGCGCCGGCGTGCTCTACCTGTATGGCAATTACACCGGAGACATCATGAATTTTGACATGGCCGCGGAAATGTGCGAACTGGAAGACATTGAAACCCGCTCCATCGTCGGGGCGGACGATGTGCTCTCCTCCGCTTCTGTGGATACGCGCCGCGGCGTGGCCGGCATCTTCTTCCTTTATAAGTGCGCCGGCGCTGCCGCCGCGCAGATGAAGTCGCTGGACGAAGTGTTGGCCGTAGCCCAGAAGGCCAAGGATCGCACGCGCACGGTGGGCTTTGCGCTTACGCCCTGCATTATTCCCGAGGTCGGCAAACCCAACTTCACCCTCGAAGAGGGCGAAATGGCCATGGGCATGGGCATCCACGGCGAGCCCGGCGTATGGAACGGGCCGATCAAAACCGCGGATGCGTTGGCGGAAGAATCCGTTGGCGAAATTCTCAAGGATATGCCCGTCGCCGCTGGCGAGGAAGTGGCCCTGCTCATCAACGGCCTGGGCGCGACTTCGCAGGAGGAACTTTATATCCTCTCCGGCAGCGTCACCAAACAGCTCAACGCGCAGGGCGTGAAGATTTACCGCACGTTTGTGGGCGAGTACGCCACGTCCATGGAGATGGCGGGTGCGTCCATCAGCATCATGCGTCTGGACGACGAACTCAAAGCCCTGCTGGACGCCCCGGCGCATACGCCCTTCTATACGCAGGTGTGAGGTGCGAACATGGAAAAAATTGCAATAAACGAACTGAGCGCGCTGTTTGACAGCGTGGCGCAGATTATGTCCGAAAATTCCGAGCGCCTGTGCGAAATGGACGCGCACATGGGCGACGGCGACCTGGGCCTGACGATGAAAAAGGGCTTCGGGGCGCTGCCCGGCCTCATTGACGGCATTGACGAGCCGGACCTGGGCAAGCGGCTTGCCAAGGCGGGCATGAAGATGAGCAGCGTGGTGCCCTCTACAATGGGCACGCTCATGTCCAGCGGCATCATGGAGGGCGGCAAGCGCCTGGCCGGCTGCGCGGACATCGGCGCTGCGGAATTTGCAAAGTTCCTGGAGGGCTATGCCGCCGGCATACAAAAGCGCGGCAAGTGCCAGCGCGGGGATCGCACGGTGCTCGACGCCATTGGCCCTGCGGCCGACGCGGCAATGGCCGCTGCGGCCCAGCCCGGCGCGACGCTTGAAACGGTGGCCGAAGCCGCCGTGCGCGGCGCGGACGAAGGCGTGGCCGCCACGCGCGATATGACGCCCAAGTTCGGCAAGGCGGCCGTATTTGCCGCCCGCGCCGCCGGCGTGGAAGACCAGGGCGCCGTGGCGGGACAGCTTGTGGTGCAAGGTCTGGCAAATTACATCCGTGGAGGAAAGTGATACAGCCATGGGCAAATTGATTGGCTTTGGCGATTTTATGGTGCGTCTTGGCCCGCCGGGCTACCAGCGCTTTATACAGTGCAACCAGTTTGACGTCAACTATACCGGCGCGGAGGCCAACGTCTGCGTTTCTCTGGCCATGATGGGGATGGAAACGGAGTTTGTCACCCGCCTTCCCGACAACGACATCGCTCGCGCGGGCCTGGCCATGCTGCGCAAATACGGCGTTGGCGTGCGCCATGTGGCCTTCGGCGGCGAGCGCATGGGCGTGTTCTATGTGGAAAAGGGCGCTGCGCAGCGTCCGGGCAAGGTGGTTTACGACCGCAAGTATTCCTCCATTGCCACCGCGCGCATTGAGGACTTTGACTGGGATGCCATCTTCGCCGGTGCTGAGCGCTTGCACAGCACCGGCATTACCCCGGCGCTGAGCCCCACGATGCCGGAAGTGTTTCAACACGCCATTCGCGAGGCAAAAAAACGCGGCGTGGCGGTGAGTTGCGATCTCAACTACCGCAAAAACATGTGGAGCGAGGCCGAAGCGCGCGCCTGCATGGAAAAGGTCATGCCGGAGATCGACCTGGTGGTGGCCAACGAAGAGGACGCGGACAAGGTATTGGGCATTCGCGCCGCGGGCACGGACGTCGTCGCCGGCAAACTCAGCCGCGAAGGCTATGTGGACGTGGCCCGGCAGATATGCGAACGCTATGGCGTTAAGGAAGTGGCCATTACGCTGCGCAAGAGCATCAGCGCCTCGGATAACGAATGGGCGGCGCTGCTCTACACCGGCGGCGAAGCGTACTTTTCGCGCAACTACGCCATACATATTGTAGACCGCGTGGGCGGCGGCGACTCTTTCAGCGCAGGCTTGCTCTACGGCAAAATGAATGGCTTCGACCCCCAGCGCACCATTGAGTACGCGGCGGCAGCCTCCTGTCTGAAGCACTCCATCGAAATGGATTTCAATCTCTCCACCGTCGCCGAGGTCGAACGCCTCGTGAGCGGCGACGGTTCGGGCCGCGTGCAGCGTTAGGCGCATGCGGGGACGCCAGGGCGACGGGATGATTCCCGCCGCTCTTTTTGTATATTGCCCCGGTTGGAGCGGGATTTGGAGAACTAATAGCTATGCGCAAAAACGTCAAACCTCTTCCGGTAAGGTGTAGAGCAACAATACATATTGGACAGTTGAAAGCCCCGTCGGTTGTTCCAAAACTTCCCTGTGAGGCCGCTCAACAGGCCTTCTCCCAACGAGTTTACTGCCCAATATGTTTGACAAACTTACATAAGGAAAGGACAGGCCGACAAAATCCCTCAAGAGAGCGCGAGGGGATAAGCCCTTTCGCACTTTCATCGTACCCGAGGGCGCGTGCCTCGGGGGGATCGATGTTTGCGTCAGGAAATCTCATTGCCCTGAGCAAAACTGCCGTGTCTTAAATTGAAAATTCAAGACGCGGCGCCCGGCGGGGAAGATACTTTCCCTGTCCGCCAGCTTGTCAAAAGTACTTTTTGACAAGAACCCTTTTTCCAGTAAGAAGAAAAGGAAAAAGGAGATACATAGGCGAAAGCCAATGCAAAGAGGCTAAGTGGCTGCGTTTGGCAGCATCTGGGGGAACTGGCGTATGCGCCGGCTGTTCAGAACGCTTGGCGCTGCCGGTGTCATGCTTCATAGGGC
>CAJFUU010000127.1 GCA_904420265.1 uncultured Clostridia bacterium | reverse complement strand
GGGCGATGCGCACACAGGCCGCGGCGGCTTCCGCAAAGTCCCGGAAGCGGGCTCCGGCCACGGCGGCGATCATCGCCGCGCCCAGGCAGGCGGCCTCGCGCTCCTCGGGCACCAGCACTGGCAGGCCCGTAATGTCCGCCTGCAATTGGCACCATACGGGGCTCTTGGAACCGCCGCCCGTGGCAAGAATTTCCCGCAGTTGCGTGCCCTTTCCGGCGATATAATCGCAGTTTTTGCGCAGCGTGAAGGCCACGCCCTCCATGACGGCGCGGGCCATATCGAAGGCGTCGTGCTCCTGGCGCAGGCCCCAAAAGGCGCCGGCGGCGTCCTTATCAAACTCCGGCGCGTTCACGCCGGCGATATAGGGCAGGAAAATCAGCGGGCTATCGCCTCCGCGCGCGAGCAGTACCTCGTTGATGCGCGCATAGTCCACGCCCGGCATGCAGCAATTGCGGAACCATTCCAGGCTGACGCCGCCGCTTTCCACCACGGGCAGCATCACATGCGTATCGGGCAAAAAGCCGTAGTGCATGGCGATGCCGCTGTTTCGGGGCGCGGGCTCCGCGCTCATGGCCGCCAGCGCCATTACCGTGCCGGTGGAGAGCGTCAGCGTGCCCACGCGGGCGTTTCCAGTGCCGATCATGCCCGCGAAATGGTCCAGCGTGCCCACGTTCACCTGCGTGCCGAACGCAATCTCCAGCCGCCGGGTTACGTCGGCCGTCAGCGAACCGGCTACGGTACACGGCTCCACCAGGGGCGGAAGCTGTTCCTCGCGCACGCCGATGGCTTCCAGCATCTCCCGCCAGTAACATTTCTCATAAATATCAAAATAGAGCGAGAAGGTGGCGATGGAGCAATCCGCGCACATGCGGCCCGTGAGGCGGTAGACGACGTAATCTTTGAGCAGCATATACTTGCCGGCGGCGGCGTACACATCCGGCCTATGGCGGCGCAACCAGAGAATTTTCGTGGCAGGCCAGGTGGGCAGCACGGCCGCCTGGCCGGTGACGGCCTCGACCCGGGCGGGGGGAAAGCGCTCTTCCAAGAGCGCGCATTCCTCTGTGGAGCGCTCGTCCATCCAGGAAATGGCGTTCATCAGCGGCCGTCCATCCGCGCCCAGCACCACCAGGGACTCCGCCTGCCCCGTCAGCGCCAGTTGCGCCACGGCCTCCACCCCGTGGGCCCGCAGCGTATCGCGCGTCAAATTCAGCAGATCGTCCACATAGGCGTCCGCGTCAAATTCCACGAATTCGCCCTCGCGCTGATAGCGCACGGGCATACTCTCCCGGGCGACAAGCCCCAAATCGCCGTCGTATACGGTGACTTTCAAATTGGTCGTGCCCAAATCTATGCCGACATAGCAAGCCTCATTTTTCGTAACCATAGCACAAGGACCGGTCGGGTCCCCTCCCTTCTCTGCTTTTGCGGCCCGGATGCGGGAAAGCCAATGGCAGCCCGCCGCCGCGCTCAGCCGATGCGTATTTCCACGCCCTTTTCCTCCAACCTGGCGAGTTCCGGCCCCTCCGCCGCCCCGTCGGTAATCAGGCAGATGGAGCCGTCGGCAGGATGGAAGCGCGCAAAACCCGCGCGCCCAATTTTGGTGTGGTCCGCGACGATCACCGTCCGGCAGGCGCGCTCAATCATCTGGCGGTTGAGGATGGCCTCGTCGGGATGATAGGTCGTAACGCCTCCGGCGGCGCTGACGCTGTCCACCGCCAGTACCGTCCAGTCCGCCCGGTAGCGGCTGAGTTGTTCCTGCGCGTCGCCGCCGGAGGTAAAGCCATAGGCGTTGATCACCCCGCCCAGCAGCAGCACGCGAAAGGACGGTTCCGCCCCCAGCGCCGTGGCCACGGCCAGGGAATTGGTGACGATATGCAGGTTCCGGCGCGCCTTGAGCGCCTCCGCCACGGCCAGCGCCGTGGTGCCGGAGTTGATAAACAGCCTGTCCCCGTCCTGAACCATGCCCGCCATGCACGCCGCAATGGCGCGCTTTTCCGCCGCCCGCTCGATTTGCAGCGCGGCCGGCGCCGTCTGTGCGGGCTGCGCGGGCTGCACCGCGCCGCCCGGCACACGCTCCAGGGCGCCGTCCTTTTCCAGGACGGAGAGGTCGTTGCGAATCGTAGCGGGCGTCGCATCCAGCAGTTTACTCAACTGGGAAACGTATACCCTGCCTTCCTGGCGGAGCATATCAAGAATTTTCTCCCGGCGGATGTCAATTTTGAGCGAACTGTAGGCCATTGCGGCACACAACCTTCCCGGCGCAAAAGCCGCCTGTGCATTTCGGCCCGATCCTCCAAAGAGAAGACCGGGCTGAAACGCCGCGCGGCGCGATGGGTTTGCGCGAAATTGTGGGGTTATTTATCGTACTTCCTGGCGTCGAGCTGCAGGGTGTAATGCACGTCGTGCGCCTTTTCCTCGTCGGTGTACTTGCGCAAGGTATTGACCGTAACGCCGCCGTGGAACTTGCGGTCGCCCACATCCTCGGTGGTGCCCATAACGGTTACGTTCGCCTGGCGATGGCGCGCGCGCACATGATCCCAGTCGATGAAGTAAATGTGGGCAAATTCGCCGCCGTCCAGCTTGCCGTCCTTGATGGTGAGGCTTTCGCTGCGGCCAAAGAACACGCTGCGCAGATGGCCGTCGGTGTTCATGGAGGTGTAGTCGCCGGGCTCGTCCACGTAGCGGCCGAACTGGGTGTGAATCGGGCCGGGATGGCGGTACTGATGCTCCTCGGCAAAATCGGGAATCATCTTGCGCATAATGTCAAGCAGGTCGTGCTGGAGGTATTCCAGGTCGAAAGAGTCGATGTCGTGCGAGCACTCCTGCACCATCACAGAGCAGGTGGTGTGGTGGGAAACGACGGTGCAAACGCCGTTTTTGACACCCGATTCTTCAACAATTTCCATCACTTCGCGGGAAATGTCGTGGAACGTGGGGATCCAGCCCCGGGACTGCAGTTCGATTTCCTTCTGAACAACCTTAAAATCCATCCGTGTTCCCTCGCTTTTCTAAATTTTTCAGGTTTAACCCTGTTGCTGAGCGCGCTCATCCCATGCGCGGCGAACGGCGGAAATCATCTCCTCCACCATCGCGGCGCGGTCTGCCGCCTTGGCCACGCCGGAGGAAGACCCCGTCGCGTCCGCGCCGGCCATAATCGTGTTGTATACATCCTCGCCGTTCGCGATGCCGGCGGCGGTGAGCACCAGTATGTTTTCATTTACGCTCTTGACGGCCTGCGTGGCGGCGGCCACATATTCCGGGCCGCAGGATACGCCCGTGCCCACCAGTTCCGTGGGTTCCGCCACGATAATGTCCGGCCCGAGCATGGCAATCATGCTCGCCTCGGTGCAGGAATCGGCGCAGACAATCGTCGTCAGCCCCACTTCCTTGGCCCGCTGGATGGTTTCGCGCAAAACGCCGATGCTCAGGGGCTTTTCACAGTGGTTGAGCATCACGCCTTCCGCGCCGGCGGCAACCAGGGATTCCGGCAGCGTGTCCGCCAAACCGCGCCCGGGACGAAGCGGGTCCATATGGGGCGCGAACACATGGATGCGCTTGGTGGCGGCCTTTACCCGCGCGATTTCCACCACCGGCGTTGTAAAAATAATATCGACATCATACTTTTCCGACGCCGCATCCGCGGCCACGGCCAGGTCGATCACATCCTGGCCATACAGATAGGATTTGGGTCCGATCTCAAAAAACGGGGGGCGAATCCTACATTCCTTCCGCATAAACACGCCTCTCTTTCCAAAGTGAAAATATCCCCAAGGCCATTATAGTGGGTTCTGTGGCAAAAGTCAATATTATTTCTTCATTTCTTTTGAAAGCGAAAATTCTGCCCGTAAAAAGCGTCATATGTTGCTCAAAAAGATAATATTGTCCTTGACTTTTTTTCGCAATTTGCTATAATGGCAAATGAAGAGACGGCGCCCGCACTGCGGGCGGCGAACCGACCGACCGTCAGGAGGGAAGTATATGATCCATTCCGAGGCGCTTGCCGCCGCCCGTGCGGCATACGACATTGAATCGGCCTGTATTCAGGAAATGAAAGATTATTTTGACGACAAGGCGTTCTCCCAGGCGGTGGAATTGCTGGCCGCCGCCCCGCGCATCGGCGCTTCCGGTTGCGGCCATTCGGGCATTGTCTGCCAACACTTTGCGCATCTGATGTGCTGCATCGAACGGCCCGCCCGCTTTATTTCCCCGGCCGAGGCCGTTCATGGGGCGTCGGGCTTTCTGCAGAAGGGCGACGTGATGCTGCTCGCCTCCCGCGGCGGCAAGACGGGCGAACTGCTGCCCATCGGCGAAATCTGCAAGGCAAAGGGCGTTTCCATCATTACCGTGACGGAAAACCTGGACTCTCCCCTGGCGAAAATGGCCGACGTGGTTCTCAAGCAATACGTCAACCGCGAAACCGACAAGTACAACCTTCAGGGCACGACCAGCACCACAGCGCTTTGCGTGATTTTCCACGCCCTGCAGGCAGCGCTGATTGAAGAAACCGGTTATCAGGCCGGCCAGTTCGCGCTGATTCATCCCGGCGGAGCCGTCGGCGAGCGTCTGAACCATCGCGCGCTGTAAGCCTCGCATGGATTTTTCCGCACGGAAGACGCTTTCCCGCCGCGTTCCATAAAAACCGTCCGCATGCAGCATGCGGGCGGTTTTCGCTTGTCAAAAAAGGCTTTTGACAGGCTGGCGGACGGGGAAACAAATTCCCCCGCCGGGCGCCGCTAAAATCCTGCGGATTTCCGGGCACGAAAACAGGGGGATCCATGATTTCCAGGCAAGGCGTTGAGAACGCGCAAAATCAACCGGCCGGGGATTCCAAACCGCCGCGAGGATGGTTGGGAATCCCCGCCTTTGCGCGCAGGATTTCCGCCGAACGAGCGCGCAGGAGCGGACACCGGGCCCGTTGCGCGCCCGGGAAGCGTCGCCTCCGCCCCATCCCCTGCAAATACCGCCGGTTTGACCCGCGCGCATGCGCCAACGGCCTTCCGCTCAATGTTTCGCGCCGCCAGCGGATGAACCCCCCGGCCTGCCGCCATGCTCTCCATGCCCGCAGCGAAACGGCCCCTGGCATATCCCCCCGCAAAGCGCGAGAGCAAGCGCCGCCCTTGCGCGCACGCCGGCCGGGCGGCGTGCGAAATTCATAATTCTCAAACAAAACAGCAGCAATTTGCAAACCCTTGCGGGGTAGAATACAGGCAATCCAAGGAAAGGAAGCAATAAACATGTCCGAGTCCAAATTGAACCATGCAAATGAAAAGATCAAGGAAGGCGTTGTCGGCGGTTACAAGAAGATTGAGGAAGGCGTCGTAGACTGCTACAGGAAAATCGAAAATGGCGTCGGCGGCGGTTACAAAAAAATCGAGGAAACCGTTGTAAACGGCTTTGAAAAAGTCAGCGACCGCTTTATCGAAACATTTTTCACCCGCGAGGGCGAAAGCGTGGAGGAAGCGAAGAAGCGTCTGGCGCGGCAGGCGGCGCGCGAACAGAATAAGGAGCCTTCCGCACAACAGCCGGCGGCGGGCAAAGACGGCGAGGAATCCCCGGCGCAGCAGGCCGCGCATAACGGCGGCGAAAGCGGCCCTGAAGAAGCGCCGGAGGCGAAGGCATAAGGTCGCGCCGGGCAACCGGGGCCGTCGTGGGGATGGCTCCGGTTACCCGGCGATGCAAAGGATGAGCGGCGGAGGGGTATGCGATGGCGCGGGTCTGGAAACTGCTGCGCTCCCGTTTTTTTCTGGGCGCGGTGTGCATTGCGCTGGAATTTGTGCAGCTTTTGACGGTTTACATGCTGCTTTACAACCTGTTTCGCCCGCTGGCGGCGGCCTGCTGGGCGTTTTCCATCGGCGTTCTTTTGTACCTGATTGACAAAGACGAAGCCGCAGAAATGAAAATTCCCTGGCTGATGATTCTGCTGTTGCTCCCCATCATGGGCGCGTTTGTCTACATGCTGCTCTCCAGCAACGAAACCAGTCGCGACCTGTACCGGCGCTTTGCCGAAAACGGCAGGGAAATCCTGCCGCATCTTCAGCAGGCGGAGGATACAGGCGACCTTGCCGACGGCGACGCGGACGCCCTTGCGCAAATCCGTTATCTGTGGTCCGCCGCAAAAATGCCCTGCCACGGCGCGACGGCCGCCGCCTATTTTCCCTCCGGCGAAGCGTTCCTGCCCTCGTTGCTGGACGATTTGCGCGCGGCGGAGCGCTTCATCTTCATGGAATACTTCATCATCCAGGAGGGGAAGATGTGGAACGCCGTCCATGAAGCGCTGCGGGAAAAGGCGGCCGCAGGCGTGAAGGTATGCCTTATGTACGACGATTTCGGCTGCATCGCCACCCTGCCGGACAATTACGATTGCCAACTGCGCGCCGAGGGCATTTCCTGCACGGTTTCCAACCGCTTCCGGCCCATCCTCTCCCACATCCACAACAACCGCGACCACCGCAAAATCGCCGTCATTGACGGGCGCGTGGGCTACACCGGCGGGCTCAACCTGGCGGACGAGTACATCAACGCCATCGAAAAACACGGCCACTGGAAAGATACGGCCGTGCGCGTGGAGGGCGCGGCGGCGCGCAATTTCACGGCTCTGTTTCTCTCCGTCTGGAACGCGCAGAGCGAGGAAACGCTGGACTGCCGCGCCTGTCTGGATATTCCCGTCCCCGCTTTCGCGGCGGGCGGCTGCGTGATTCCCTTCGGCGACGGCCCCGCGCCCATTTACCGGGAGGAAGTGGGCAAAAAGGTCTATCTGAACATCATCCACGGGGCGCGGGAATACCTGTATATCACCACGCCCTACCTGGTCTGCGACCGGGAATTGCTGGACGCATTGCGCCTCGCCGCCCGCAAGGGCGTGGACGTGCGCCTGATTGTGCCCCACATCCCGGATAAAAAACTGGTGTTTTTGATGACCCGCTCCAACTATGCCGCCCTGATTGCCGGCGGGGTAAAAATCTACGAGTACACGCCCGGCTTCATCCACGCCAAAAACTTTATCTGCGACGACCGCTTCGCCGTCTGCGGGACAATTAATCTGGATTACCGCTCGCTGGTGCATCACTTCGAGTGCGGCGCGTGGCTGTACCGGGCCGATTGTATTCCGGATATGAAGGCGGACTTCCTGGCCACGCAGGCGCTTTCCCATTTGGTGGCCC
>CAJFUU010000126.1 GCA_904420265.1 uncultured Clostridia bacterium | reverse complement strand
GCCAAGGCCTTCCAGCCCGGCATGCGCAAATTGCGCGCGGCGGGTTATCGCGTGGAGGCGCTGGCCGCCGTCCAAAGCCTGGCCGGCGGGCAGATCGCCTTCGGGGAGGTTGAAGCGTGAACATTCAGGACGTGCGCTGCTTTCTTCTGGATATGGACGGCACGTTCTATCTGGGCGAAACCATCATTCCCGGCTCTCTGGAGTTCATTCGCCGCGTGCAGGAAACGGGGCGGGATTTTCTGTTTTTAACCAATAATTCCTCCCACAACGCCGCCTTTTACGTGCAACGCCTCAAGCGCATGGGGCTGGAGGTGACACGCGAAAAGGTGCTCACTTCCGGCGAGGCCACCGCCGCCGTGGTTCAATCGCTTTATCCCGGCAAGCGCGCCTTTGTGCTGGGCAATACGTTCCTCCTGGAGGAAATGCGCGAGGCGGGCGTGGAGGTGGACCAGCGGAACCCGGAAATCGTCGTCGTGGGCTACGATACCACGCTGGACTACAAAAAAATGACCGCCGTGTGCGATTTTGTGCGCGCCGGCCTTCCCTATATCGCCACCCATCCGGATTTTAACTGCCCCACGGAAACCGGCTTTGCGCCGGACATCGGCGCGATTATGGCCTTTATCGAGGCCAGCACCGGCCGCCGCGCCGACCGCGTGGTCGGCAAGCCGCACACAGGCATCGTCGACGCGGCCCGCAAGCGCACCGGCCTGACGGCCGGGCAGATGGCCATGGTCGGAGACCGCCTTTATACCGATATCGAAACCGGTCTGAAAAGCGGCATGCTTTCCATTTTGGTGATGAGCGGCGAAACCACGCCGCAGATGCTTGCGGACTATCCCAACAAGCCCGACCTGGTATTTGACCGCTTGGCGGATATGATTCCGCTTCTGTAAAATGGAAAAGGTAATCCTCGCGCTCGCGGCGCTGGCCGCGCTGACTTTGGCCGCGATTTTCGCGTCCCGTTCCCGCCGTGCCCGCGTCCGGAAGCGCCTGCGCGCCGCCTGGGGCCAGGAAAGCCCCGGCAGGGCGCTGGAAGAAGACCTGGTGCGGGACGAAGCCGCCGCCTGGCGCGCCCTGGCCGCAAATGCTGCGCCCGAGGATACGGTGGACGATGTCACCTGGGAAGATTTGGACATGGACGCGATTTTCTGCCGCGTCGATCGCTGTATGAGCGTCGTGGGCAGCGAAATGCTCTATGCCCTGCTGCGGCAGACCGGCGCGGACGGGGCGACGCTCGCGCGCCGCATGGAGCTGGCCGAGGCCCTGCGCGGCGACGAGACGGCGCGGCTGGATATACAGCAGGCGGCGCTGATGATTGGCCGCCGTCACTTTCATGGCGCCCTGGATTTTTTGCAGGGCGCGAGGAGCGATTGCCCTGGCCCCGGCTATGCGCTGCTGGCGGCTGTGCCGCTTCTGTGCCTGCTGGGCGGGCTGTTTTATCCGCCCGCGCTTCTGGGAATTGCGCTTTCCTTTTGCGTCAATCTCGTTGTGCATTACCGCGCCGAATTGATCTGGGCCCGCCAGACCAACGCCGTTACCCACATCGCCACCGTGCTGGCGGCGGCAAACCGCCTTTCGCGCAGCAACGCCAGCGCCATCGCTCCGGAGGTGCAGAGAATCCGCGGCCTTTGCGCAAAGCTGCGCGGCCTGCGCGTCTTCAGCCGCCTGTGCGGGGAGACCGACGATGGCCGCGGCGATCCGGCGGCGTTGATCCGTGAATATCTAAAGATCGCCCTGTTGACCAACCTTGTCAGCCTGCGCCGCGCCGGTGTGGAAATTTCCCGCCACGCGGAGGAGGTGCGCGAAGTTTACGCCCGCATGGGAGAACTGGACGCGCTGGTGGGCGTGGCGGCGTTGCGCGAGGGCGGAAAGGTCTGCTTTCCCGTATTTGAAGCCGCGCCCGGCGTGCGTTTTGCGGCCCTTGTGCATCCGCTGGTGGAAAATCCCGTGCCCAACGATGGCGCGTGGGAGCGGAATACGCTCGTTACCGGTTCCAACGCTTCGGGCAAGTCCACGTTTATAAAGGCGCTGGCCATAAACGCCGTTCTTGCCCAGACCATCGGCGTCTGTTTCGCCCGGGAATTTCGCCTGGGGCGCGCGCGGGTGATGAGTTCCATGGCCGTGCGCGACAGCGTGCGCGGCGGCGAAAGCTACTTTGTGGCGGAAATCCGCTCGCTCAAGCGCATCCTCGGCGCCGCCGGGGGAAAAACGCCGGTGCTGGCCTTTGTGGATGAAATCCTGCGCGGCACAAATACCATCGAGCGCATCGCCGCCTCCGCTGCGGTGCTCCAGGACTTGTCGGGGAAGAATATACTCGTCATGGCCGCCACGCACGATATTGAATTGACCCGCATACTCGCCGGTTATCAAAACATCCACTTCCGCGAGCAGGTGGGCAAGGACGGCGTGACGTTTGATTACAAGTTGCGCCCGGGCCCTTCCCGCACGCGCAACGCCCTGGAACTGCTTGGGCAAATGGGTTTTGTGGAGGAAACGGTAAGCCGCGCCCGAACCATGGCGGCGCGCTTTGAACGCGAACAGCGTTGGGGCGTGCTCCAGGACGAATAAAAAACGGGGAGGCCCTGCGCCGCCGCGGGCGCGAAGCGTTGGAATGCGCCAAGGCGGGCCGAAGGGATGCAAGACGCCGCTCGCGGCGGGTTGAAAGCTGGAAAATGCGCGGCAAAGGCGCATGCCAGGCCGGAAACGAGCGGGTTGCAACGCTTCGTTTTCCCGCATATCCGCCGCATTTTGTCAACCGCATGAGACGGTGGCTCCGCGCCGCCCAAGGCCAGTTTTTTGAAAGGAGAGAAATCATCATGCGTTACGATTCGGACGAGATGGAACGACAGGCAATCCTGGCCGCCGCCGCGAGGATGTGCGCCGCCGCGCGCACAGCGCCCAAGGCCAAGGGCGCGGACAACATACTTACCATGGTGCTCACCGGCGAAGAAAAGGCGGCGCTGGCGGCGAAGATGCGCGAAATCGCCGATACGGGCAATCCCGCCGTGCAGTTTTTCTATCGCGACGCGGACAATGTGGACAAGGCGCAGGCCATCGTGCTCATCGGCGCCAAGCCCGCGCGCGCCGGGCTGAAAGTGTGCGGCTTTTGTGGCTTTGACAGCTGTGCCTCTGCGGAAAAGGCCGGGGCGCGCTGCGCCTTCAACATGATCGACCTGGGCATCGCCATTGGCAGCGCCGTGTCCGTGGCCGCGGATTGCCGCGTGGACAGCCGTGTGCTCTACTCCGCGGGCAAGGCCGCGCAGCTTATGGAATACGAGGATTTCGACGTCGTATGGCAGGGCATCCCCATCGCCGCCTACGGCAAAAGCCCTTTCTTCGACAGAAAACCGAAACAGGAAGCGCGTTGATAAAATGTTGAAACCCGCACGCTATACTTGCGCCCGGAGATGTGGTATACTATCGAAGGGAGAAGTATGGAATGAGCAAAGAGCATGAGCGCCCGCAAATCACCGAGGCGCACAAAAAGAAAATTTATCTCGCGGCGATCGCCGTCGCCCTGGTTTTCGCAGGCGCGGTGGGCTATCTGGTGGGCAGGCCGATGATTGAGTTCGTCCGCGAGCCGGACCGGTTCCGCGCCTGGGTGGATTCCTCAGGCCTGTGGGGACGGGTGGCCTTTGTGGGCATGGTCATTTTCCAGCTCATCATCGCCGTCATTCCCGGCGAACCGCTGGAGATGGGCGCGGGCTATGCCTTTGGCGCGGTGGAAGGCACGCTTTTGTGCATCCTTGGCTGCGTAATTGGCAGCGCGCTGGTGTTTCTGTTTGTGCGCCGCTTCGGGGTGAAGCTGGTAGAGGTGTTCTTTTCGCGCGAAAAGATACGCTCTTTGCGCTTTTTGCAGGACTCCCGGCGGCTCAACCTGCTCACGTTCATTGTCTTTTTCATCCCCGGCACGCCCAAGGATTTGCTTTCATACTTCATTGGCCTGACCGAAATGAAGTTGAGCACATGGCTGCTCATCACGGGCGTAGCCCGCATCCCCTCGATTATCACCTCGACCGTCACCGGCGATGCCCTGGGGTTGCAGAATTACCAGTTCGCCCTGATCGCCTTCGGCGCGACGCTTGTTCTGAGCCTCGCCGGCATCTTTATCTACCGCCGCATCAGCGCGCGGCGACATCCCAACGCATAAGGAGGGCTTGTATGCTCAGCGACATCCAGATTGCGCAACAGACTGAACTTTGGCACATCCGCGACGTCGCCCGGCGGGCGGGGGTGGCGGAAAAACACCTCGAGCAATACGGAAACTACAAGGCGAAAATAGACCTTTCCCTGTTGGAAGAGGAACGGCCGGACGGCAAGCTGATCCTGGTTACGGCCATCACCCCCACCCCGGCGGGGGAGGGCAAGACCACCACCACCGTGGGCCTGGCCGACGCCCTGCGCAAAATCGGTAAAAACAGCGTTGTGGCGCTGCGCGAGCCGTCCCTCGGCCCGGTGTTTGGCGTCAAGGGCGGCGCGGCGGGCGGGGGATACGCCCAGGTGGTGCCCATGGAAGACATCAACCTGCACTTCACGGGCGATTTCCACGCCATCGGCGCGGCCAACAACCTCCTGGCCGCGATGCTGGATAACCACATCCAGCAGGGCAACGAGCTGGACCTGGACGTG
>CAJFUU010000125.1 GCA_904420265.1 uncultured Clostridia bacterium | reverse complement strand
GTTTCGCGTCGGCGATACCGTGCGCGTATTCGTGAAGGTTGTCGAAGGTTCCCGCGAACGTCTGCAGGCGTTTGAGGGCGTGGTCATCGCCCGCCGCAACGGCTCTGTGCGCGAGACGTTCACCGTCCGCCGCACGTCCTATGGCGTGGGCGTAGAGCGCACGTTCCCCCTGCATTCCCCCCGCCTGGATCGCATTATGGTGATCCGCCGCGGTAAGGTTCGCCGCGCCAAGCTGTACTATCTGCGTCAGCGCAGCGGCAAGGCTGCCAAGGTCAAGGAAAGGTAATTCCCAAAAGGGCCGCGCAAGCGGCTCTTTTTGTATTCATCCGCATTTTGGAGGACAATATGCCCGCAATCAACTGGTATCCCGGCCACATGGCCAAATCGCGGCGAATGCTGATTGAGCAGCTTCGCGCCGTGGACGCGGTTGTCGAACTGGTGGACGCGCGCGCCCCGCTTTCCAGCGCCAACGCCGATCTGCGCGGCCTGACGCGCGGCAAGGCGCGGCTGTTGGTGCTCAACAAGGCCGATTTGGCAGACGACGCGGCCACATCGCGCTGGCTGGATTTTTACCGGGCCCGCGGCGTTATGGCCATGCGGTTCAACTCCAACGGCGGCCGCGTCAAGGAAATGCTGGAGCGCATCGAACGCGCCACCCGCCCGGCCGTGGAACGCGCCGCCGCGCGCGGCGTGAAAAAGACGGTGCGGCTGATGGTGGTGGGCATCCCCAACGTGGGCAAAAGCACGTTCATCAACCGCCTCAACGGTTCGGCCGTAGCCAAGGCGTCCGACCGTCCCGGCGTCACCCGCGCCAAGCAGTGGGTCAAACTCGGGCCGTATCTGGAACTTCTGGACACGCCCGGCATGTTGCCGCCGCGCCTGGACGATCAGGGCCGCGCGCAGACGCTGGCGTTTCTCGGTTCGGTGCGGGATCAGATTCTCGACACGCAGGAATTGGCCGGGGCCCTGATTCGCCGCCTGCTTTCCCTCAAACCCGATCTTGCCCGGGCGCGGTTCAAGCTGCCGGAGAGCCTCGTCTCTCCCGAGGGGGAAACCGTGGCGCTTGCCAACCCTTCCCTGCCCGATGAAACGCTGCTGGAAGCCGCGTGCAAGGGGCGCGGCTGGCTTTTGTCCGGCGGGCGCTTTGACCTGGAGCGCGGCGCGGCGCTGGTGCTGGATGAGTTCCGCGCCGGCAAAGTGGGCAAAATCTCGCTGGAAAGCCCGGAGGTGTGATATGCGCGAATCGGCGGAGGCAAAATTTCTGCGGCTTACGCAGATTGAAGCGGAATTGTGGGCGCGCGGGGCGCACATCGCCGGCATTGACGAGGTGGGCCGCGGCCCGCTGGCCGGGCCGGTAACGGCGGCGTGCGTCTCCATTCCCAGAGAAAAACTGGTTCCGGGTGTGGACGATTCCAAAAAACTCTCGGAAAAGCGGCGCGAGGCCCTCTATCCCCTGCTGTTGGAAGCGGCGGACTATGCGCGCACGGCGTTCGTGCCCCCGGAGGTCATCGACGAGGTAAACATCCTCAGCGCCACCAAAATGGCGATGGAGCAATGCGCGGCGGGCTTCCAGGGCCTGTTTCTCGTGGACGCGGTGACCGGCCTGCGCCTGCCCGGCGAGACGCGCCCCATTGTGCACGGCGACGCGCTCAGCTATATGATCGGCGCAGCCAGCATCGTGGCCAAGGTGGAGCGCGACCGCTATATGATGGAGCTGGACGCGCAATATCCGCAGTACGGCTTTGCGCGCAACAAGGGCTACGGAACCGCCGAACACATCGCGGCGCTGAGGGCCTACGGCCCCTGTCCGGCGCACCGGCGCACGTTTATCGGCAAAATTCTCGGAGGCGGCGTGTGAACGCGCGGGCTGTCGGCGCCCGGGCGGAAGACGCCGCCTGCGCCTACCTTGCGGCGGACGGCTATGCAATCCTGGCCCGAAACCTGCGCCTTGGCCGCGGCGAGCTGGATATCGTCGCCCGAAAAGGCGATATAACCGCTTTCGTAGAGGTCAAATACCGCCGCGACGCCCGCTTCGGCATGCCCGCCGAGGCGGTTACGCCCCTGAAAATGCGCCGCATACTGGACGCCGCCACCTGCTATGCCGCACAAAACGGCTTGCTGGAGACAAAACTTCGCTTTGACGTGATCGAACTTTTGGATGGAAAAATCCGTCATATAGAAGGCGCATTCACGGCAAGCGATTGTGTTTGAGATTTTGCCATGCTTTCGCCGCGTTTGCAAAGAGGATTCCCGCCGCGCGCATGGAAAGAATAAAAATGCAGGCGTTCTGAATGCCGCGGCAAACGGCGCAAATATTCGCGTGCGGCACAGGCCATACTCCCGACAGGGCCGTCGCTTTTCGCGTGTTGTCGGGCCCGGGCGTTCCCCGTTGCAAAACTGGCAATGACCGGCAACCCTTCCGCGGGGTTTCAAACTTCCTCGCGCCGCGAAGACAGAGCCGGCGGAGTTGGATATGGGGCTGTGGGGCTGCAGAAGGTATAGGTTCGGAAACTTCCAGCCATGGTCCTACATTTCCCATGGCGCTGGTTGCGCGTTCTTCGCGACACGCAACCGGTGACAGGTGGCAACGTCCTGCGGGGGCCATCGCAAAAGCGAAGCTGGCGGAGTTGGATATGGGGCTGCGATGCGGCAGAAGGTATATGGTTGGAAACTTCCAGCCATGGCTCTGCATTCCCATAGCGCTGCCCATGCGTTCTTGGACGCACAACACAACCGGTATTGGGTAGCAACACCCCGTGAAGGATTATCGCAAAAGCGAAGCTGGCGGAGTTGGATATGGGGCTGCGATGCGGCAGAAGGTATATGGTTCGGAAACTTCCGGCCATAGCCCTGCGTTCCCCGTAGCGTTGTCTGCACGTTCTTCGCGCCGTGCAACCGGCAACGGGCGGCGATGTCCCGAGGTAGGTCATCGCCGAAAGTGAAGCCCGCTTCAGGCCGGTCGGAAAGGGAAATACGTGTTTTGGCGGCAGGCAGGCCAGGCCGCCGGAGCCGTTCGCCGTGTTCGCGCGGCCGGGCATGTTCCCAGCCGCAAGAGCGATAACCTCCCGCGGATTTTCAAACATCCTCGCGCTGTGAAAGCGAAGCTGGCGAAAAGGGCCTGTGCTTTCCGGTTATGGCCCGGCGCTTTGCTTGCAGGCGCGTCCCCGCCTCGGACGCCGGCCGCAAGGCTGGCTTTATGCCGCGGCAAGCGCCCCGCCGGAAGGGCGCGTACCGGGCGCTTTTCAAGCCCGGTCTGCGGGTGGATCCGATTTTACAATGATTTTGTAGGAGTTTCATCTATGCGCAGATTTGTCCCGCTACTTTTGCTGTTTGTGCTGATTCTGTCCCCGGCGCTGGCCGAGGGCGACAACTTGCTTGTCAACGGTTCCGTAGACGAAGTCAGCGCCGCCGGTTATCCCGTGGGCTGGTATCAGGACATGTGGTTTACCACAGAAGGCGTTTCCACGCTCACGGTCGAAAGCGACGGCGTAGAGGGAAGCTGCCTGAGCGTGTCCAGCCAAAGCGTCAACGACGCGCGCTGGGCGCAGGATGTTTCCGTAGAGCCGGACACCGTCTACCGCATCAGCGCCATGGTGCGCGCCGAGGGCATCGGGGCGAGCGGCTACGGGGCCAATTTGTCCATAAGCGGCCTGAGCGTCTATTCCGACATGGTTTACGATACCGGCGGCGACTGGGTGGAACTCTCCCTCACCGGCCGCACCGGACCGGAGCAGACTTCCCTTACGGTGTTCGCGCGCATCGGCGGTTACGGCGATGAAAACCTCAATACCGGGCAAGCCTGGTTTGACAATCTTTCGCTGGTGGAACTTTCCGACGCCGAAGCCGGAGATGTCATTTACAATTTCTATGCTGAAAGCGCCGATGGCGGCGATTGGGGCGCGGCCGATACCTCCGCGCAGGCAGAGGAGCCGCAGCGCTATACCGAAACGCTGCTTTTGGGCGCGTTCGGCTATGTTCTGGTGGTCGTCGCTTTTGCGCGCAAGGCCCGTTCTCCGCTGGCGGTGAAAAAGAACCGTGTGCCCTGGGCGTTGGGCGGCGTGCTGTTGGCGGCGCTGGCGCTGCGGTTGATTGTCGCCGCTAAAATTCGCGGTTACAATACCGACATCGCCTGCTTTGAGGCCTGGGCGGATCGCATGGCCAGCGTCGGCCCCCTGAATTTCTACGCCGAAGGCTACTTCTGCGATTACCCGCCGGGATATATACTCCTGCTTGCGCCCATCGCCCTTTTGCGCAATCTTTTCGGTATTGCCTACGATTCCACGGCGCATGTGGTGCTCATCAAGCTGATTCCCATTTTCTGCGACCTTCTCGGCGCGATGGTGGTCTACCGCTTCTGCGAAAAACGGCTGGGCAACCGCGCGGCGCTGCTTTTGTGCGCTTTCTACGCCTTCAATCCGGCGGTGCTGGTGGATTCCGCCGCCTGGGGGCAGATTGATTCCGTATTGACGCTTTTGTTGGTGATATGCGCCCTGCGCATGGTGGAGGGCGGCTATATTTCCTCGCTGGCGGCGTTTGCCGTGGCGGTGCTGGTCAAGCCGCAGGCGCTTTTGTTCGCGCCGGTGGGATTGACGGCAATGATTGTGCGCATTGTATTGCGTTATCGCGATCCCTCTGTCGGCCCGCAGCGCGCGCTGGGTGAACTTCTGCGGGCGCTGGCTGGCGTTGGCGTGGCCGTAGGCATTCTCTATCTGGTTTCGCTGCCGTTCAGTCTTCAGGAGGCTTCCGGTTTTTGGGACGCGCTGGTTTCTCCCATCATCTGGCTATGCGAAAAGCTCTTCGGCGCGACGCAGGGCTACCGCTATATGACGGTGAACACCCTCAATCTCTACGTCATCCTCGGGCAGAACTGGACGCTGCTGGAAGACGCGGGCGTTTGGCCGTATATCGCCTGGACGCTTTTTGTCTTTGCGTATATTTATGTAATATTTTTACAGGCGCTGTCCAAAGACGCCCGCAAGGTGTTTTTATGCGGCGGCTTGCTCATCGTGCTGGTAAGCGCCTTTGCGCCGATGATGCACGAGCGCTATGTCTACCCGGCGGTCATCCTGCTTCTGCTGGCCTATATTCAGTGCCGCGACCGGCGCGTGCTTTTGTCCACGCTGGTTTTGACGGTGACGCTCTTTTTGAACGAAGCGCTGGTTTTGCAGGGAGGCATGACGGAACTCAATTACGGCCATCTCGCCGCCTCGGAAAACTGGCTGAACGTCTCCCTCTCCATAATCAACGTCGCCAACGCCGTGTTCCTTTCCTGGACGGCGCTGGACATATGCGTCTTCAGGCGCACATATCCGCTTCCCCGCCCCGTCAAGCGGCCCTTGCCGCCAAAGGAGAAGGGGTATAAGATGGGCCTTAAACGCATCGACGCGCTTTGCATGGCGGCGGTGACGGCGCTGTATGCGGTGGTGGCGTTCACAAATCTGGGCGACACGCAGGCCCCGCAAACTGAGTGGGTTTCCACAACGGCGGGCGAGCAGGTAGTGTTCGACCTTGGCGAGGAGCGCGAGTTCACCTTCACCTATTACGGCGGCATCTGCTCGACAAACTTCACGTTGAGCCTCTCCAATGACGGCGAAAACTGGACGGAGCCGGTCGAAGCCGCTTATGACCAGGGGCAGATTTTCCGCTGGCTGTGGCTAAGCGAAAACCGTGTGACCAATTCCGCCCGCTACGTGCGCCTCACCGTGCAGCCCTCCACCGCCAGCGCCGGCAGCGCCATGGAGCCGCTGCGCCTGCGCGAAGTGGGCTTCCTGGATGAAAACGGCGAACCGTGGCCGGTGGTTTCCGTCACAAGCACTCTGCCCGAGGTTTCCGCGGATACGGCGGATACCGTCATGGAGTTTGGCGCGGATGGCGTCTGGGGAGAGGAGCCGGGCTTTGTCTTTGACGAGCCGGAAAGCGTCTCCGATGCGGAGGTCACGCCCTCCGACCCCTATCTGCTCGTGGACGAGCAAGAGGTCGTGCCCGCCTATCCTTCCTATCTCAATTCCACTTATTTTGACGAAATTTACCACGCGCGCACGGCATACGAGCAGATTCACTACGATGAATTCGACAGCGCCTATGAATGGACCCACCCGCCGCTGGGCAAGACGCTGATGATGATTGGCATTGAACTGTTTGGCATGACGCCGTTCGGCTGGCGCTTCATGGGCGCGTTGATGGGCGTAATCATGCTGCCGGTGATGTATCTGCTGGTCAAGCAGCTCACCAAGCGCACAGACCTTTCCTGCATCGCCATGTTCCTGCTGGCGGTGGATTCCATGCACTTTACGCAGACGCGCATCGCCACCATCGACAGCTATGCGGTGCTGTTTATCATGGTGATGTACCTGTTTATGTTCCGCTACAGCCAGATGCGCTGGCGGCGGGACGGTTTTGCCCGTTCGCTGATTCCGCTGGGGCTTTCGGGGCTGTTTATGGGCATCGCCTGGGCCACGAAGTGGATTGGCATTTACGGCTCGGCGGGGCTGGTGGTTATCTTCTTCTGGACGGTATGGAAAAACGTCCGCGAGGAGTTGCGCCTGCTGAAGGCGCGCCGCGCCGTGGACAGGCAGCGCCTGGCCTGGGAAAACGCCGCAAAGCGCCCCGCAAAACGCCGGCGGCGCAAGTTCGGCGCGGCGCAGGAGCCGGTCGTCTTCGCGGCGCTGCGCCGCAAGGGCGGCCGCGAACAGGCGGTGGCGGTGCATATGGACGCCGCGCCCTTGCTGGGCAAAAATACGGCCGTGGGCCGGCGCTTTATCTGCCATCCGCCGCGGGGCGCAAGCATCGCGCTGTTTGTCCTTCTGTGGGCGGGCATGG